>NZ_JBICXU010000027.1:0-111253 GCF_043200435.1 Streptomyces sp. NPDC048416 | reverse complement strand
TTGGCGGGTGCGGCGGTGGGTGGTTTGGTGCGGTCGGCGCAGGCGGAGCATCCGGGTCGGATTGTGTTGCTGGATGTGGAGGGTGGGGAGTTTTCGTCGGGTGATGTGGTGGGTGCGTTGGGTGTGGGTGAGCCGCAGGTGGCGTTGCGGGGTGGTGTGTTGTTTGTGCCGCGGTTGGTGCGGGCTGCGGTGGCTGTGCCGGGTGGTGTGTCGCCTGAGGTGGGTGCGGGCGTGGTTGGTGGGTTGGGTGGTTGGGGTGGTGGTGGGACGGTGTTGGTGACGGGTGGTACGGGTGGTTTGGGGGTGGTGTTGGCTCGGTATTTGGTGTCGGTGTGTGGGGTGCGGCGTTTGGTGTTGACGTCGCGGCGTGGTGGTGGTGTGGAGGGTGCTGGGGAGTTGGTTGAATCGTTGTTGGGGTTGGGTGCGGTGTCGGTGGAGTTGGTGGCGTGTGATGTGGCGGATCGGGGTGAGTTGGCTGGGGTGTTGGCGGGGATTCCTGAGGAGTTTCCGTTGTGTGGGGTGGTGCATGCGGCGGGTGTGTTGGATGACGGTTTGGTGGGTTCGTTGTCGGTGGATCGGTTGGAGTCGGTGTTGCGGCCGAAGGTGTTGGGTGGGTGGAATTTGCATGAGTTGACGTGTGGGTTGGCGTTGGATGTGTTTGTGGTGTTTTCGTCTGCTGCGGGTGTGTTGGGTGCGCCGGGGCAGGGGAGTTATGCGGCGGCGAATGCGTTTTTGGATGGGTTGGTGGAGTGGCGGGTTGGGGGTGGTTTGCCGGGTGCGGCGTTGGCGTGGGGTTTGTGGGGTGGTGTGGGTGGTATGGGTGGTGGTTTGTCGGATGGTGATGTGGCGCGGATGGCGCGTGGTGGTGTGTTGCCGTTGTCGGAGGCGGATGGGTTGCGGTTGTTCGGGGTGGGGGCTCGGGCGGATGCGGCGCTGGTTCCGGTACGTCTTGATGTGGAGGCGTTGCGGGCGCAGGGGGCGGCACTCCCGCCCCTCTACCACCACCTGGTCCCCACCGTGCGACGTACCGCCACTGTCGGCGACGGCACCACCGCGGACACCCTGCACCAACAGCTGTCCGCACTCAGCCCGGCCGAGCGGGAACGCGCGCTGCTCACCCTGGTGCGCGGGCAGGTCGCCGATGTCCTGGGCCATGCGACTCCGGCGGCCATCGCGCCCGACCGCGCGTTCAGCGACCTCGGCTTCGACTCGCTGACCTCGGTCGAACTGCGTAATGCGCTGAACACCGCGACGGGCCTGCGCCTGCCGGCCACCCTGGTCTTCGACTACCCGACCGCCGGCGACCTCGCGGCCTACCTGCACGACGAACTCCTCGGCACGCTCGACGACACGGTCGCTGTGCCGGTCGGCCACGGGGGGCCCGTCACGGACGATCCGATCGTCATCGTGGGCATGTCCTGCCGCTATCCCGGCGGCATCCAGTCGCCCGAGGACCTGTGGAAGCTGGTCGCCGACGGCAACGACACGGTCTCCGAGTTCCCGGAGGACCGGGGCTGGGATACGAGCGCGATCTTCGACCCGAACAGTGAGCGGCCGGACACCACGTACGTGAACAAGGGCGGTTTCCTGCACGACGCGGCCGATTTCGATGCCGCCTTCTTCCGGATCAGCCCGAACGAAGCACTGAGCACGGACCCGCAGCAGCGACTGCTCCTGGAGGCGTCCTGGGAGGCCTTCGAGCGGGCGGGTATCGACCCCGCCACCGTCAAGGGCAGCTCGACCGGCGTCTTCGCCGGGCTGATGTATCACGACTACCCGACCAGTCACAGCGCGGGCAGTATCGTCTCCGGACGCATCGCCTACACCTTCGGCCTTGAGGGGCCGGCCGTCACCGTGGACACGGCGTGCTCGTCGTCCCTGGTCGCGCTGCACCTCGCGACGCAGGCGCTGCGCAACGGTGAGTGCTCGCTGGCGCTGGTCGGCGGTGTGACCGTGATGTCGACGCCCGCCACGTTCATCGAGTTCAGCCGGCAGCGGGGCCTGGCCGGTGACGGCAGGTGCAAGTCCTTCGCCGACGCGGCGGACGGCACCGGCTGGTCCGAGGGCGTCGGCGTCCTGGTGGTGGAACGGCTGTCGGACGCGAAGCGCAACGGACACCACGTCCTCGCGGTCGTACGGGGAAGCGCGGTGAACCAGGACGGTGCGAGCAACGGCCTGACGGCCCCCAATGGCCCGTCCCAACAGCGCGTGATCCGGGCGGCGTTGGCGAACGCCCGACTGTCTGCGGACCAGGTGGACGCGGTGGAGGCGCACGGCACGGGCACGGTTCTTGGCGACCCGATCGAGGCGCAGGCTTTGCTTGCCACGTACGGTCGTGACCGTGCGGCCGAGCACCCGCTGTGGCTGGGGTCCATCAAGTCGAACCTGGGACACACGCAGGCGGCTGCCGGCGTGGCCGGGATCATCAAGATGGTGATGGCGATGCGCCACGGCGTACTGCCCAGGACGCTGCACGTGGATGCGCCGTCGTCGAAGGTGGACTGGTCGGCCGGTCGGGTGGAACTGCTCACCGAGTCCCGGCCCTGGGAAGCCGGGGAACTGAGGCGCGCGGCCATCTCCTCCTTCGGGATCAGCGGGACGAACGCCCACGTGATCATCGAGCAGGCCCCCGAGCCCGTCGCCGTCCAGCGCGGATCGGAACCGAGCCCGACAGAGGAACTGCCGGGCCGTCCCAGCACGTTGGCGCTTGTGGTATCGGCCGGGAATGCTGCGGCGCTGAGGGCTCAGGCGGTGGGTGTGCTCGGTCTGCTGGAAGGTGCGGATGCTCCGGATCCGGTGGATGTGGGGGTGGCGTTGGCGTCGACGCGTGCGCAGCTGGAACATCGTGCGGTGGTTGCGGGGGCGGGGCGTGAGGAGCTGGTTGCCGGGTTGCGTGCGCTGGGTTCGGGTGAGGAGGCCGGGGGTGTGGTGCGGGGTGTCCGTGCGGAGGGCCGGCTGGGCTTCTTGTTCACGGGCCAGGGTGCGCAGCGGGCGGGTATGGGGCGTGAACTGGCCGCCGCTTTCCCGGTGTTCGCTGCCGCTCTGGACGAGGTGTGCGTACACCTGGACCCGCTGCTGGACCGCCCACTGAAGGAGGTGCTGTTCGCGGAGGCGGGTTCGGCTGAGGCGGGGCTGCTGGACCGTACCGAGTACGCGCAGCCCGCCCTCTTCGCCATCGAAACCGCGTTGTTCCGGCTCACCGAATCCCTCGGCATCCACCCCGACCTGCTCGCCGGACATTCCATCGGTGAGATCAGCGCCGCGCATGCGGCGGGTGTGTTCTCGCTGGCTGATGCGTGTGCGCTGGTCGCGGCGCGGGGCCGGCTGATGCAGGCGCTGCCCGATGGTGGTGTGATGGCGGCAGTGCAGGCGACCGAGGATGACGTACGCGCCATGCTGGACGGTGTCGAGGACGCGGCGATCGCCGCCGTCAACGGGCCCCGTGCGGTGGTCGTTTCGGGCGCCGCCGACTCCGTCGAGAAGGTCGTGGAGACCGTACGGGCTGCGGGTGGGAAGACCTCGCGTCTCACCGTCTCGCATGCTTTCCACTCGCCGTTGATGGATCCGATGCTGGAGGAGTTCGGGGCTGTCCTGTCCGGGCTCACCTTCAGCGAGCCCCGCATCCCGGTCGTCTCCAACGTGACCGGACGTACCGCCACACCCGGCGAACTCACCAACCCCGCCTACTGGGTCACCCACGTACGCGAGGCCGTGCGTTTCGCCGACGGCATCAAGACGCTCGCGGAGGAAGGTGTCACCACCTTCCTGGAGATCGGCCCCGATGCGGTCCTCACGGCCATGGCCCCCGCAGCCCTCGCCGACGACACGACCGCCACGTTCATTCCCCTCCTGCGCCGCAACCGGCCCGAGCACAGTGAAACCCTCACCGCGCTCGCCCGCCTGTGGACCAGCGGCCACACCGTCAACTGGCCCGCACTCCACCCCACCAACGGACCCACCCGGCCCGTAGACCTCCCCACCTACCCCTTCCAACGCCAGCGCTACTGGATCGACGGCTACTCGCCGTTCGGTGCGGCGTCCGGTGCCGGAGGTCATCCGTTGCTGGGTACGGCTGTCGTGCTGGCGGAGTCCGATGGGCTGCTCTTCAGCGGCCGGCTCTCCACCCGAACGCACCCGTGGCTGGCCGATCACGCGATCGGGGAGACCGTACTGTTCCCCGGCACCGGCTTTGTGGAGATGGCGATCGGCG
This sequence comes from Streptomyces sp. NPDC048416, assembly GCF_043200435.1. NCBI lineage: Bacteria > Bacillati > Actinomycetota > Actinomycetes > Kitasatosporales > Streptomycetaceae > Streptomyces > Streptomyces sp. NPDC048416. The sequence goes on along the minus strand of NZ_JBICXU010000027.1, from coordinate 107,043 downwards.
CCGGGGACCAGGTCGGCTCGGCAGTGTTGTCGGAAATGACACTGGAGGCTCCGCTGGTGCTTCCGGAGCAGGGAGTCATCCACACCCAGCTCGTGGTCAATGCGCCCGACGACTCGGGCGACCGCGCCTTCAGTATTCACTCGCGCGGCGAGGACACGGCGGGCGACTCGGCGTGGATCCGGCATGCGACCGGTGTGCTGAGCACGGGTGCACACCGCCCGTCGAGCGAGGCCGAATTCACCGAGTGGCCTCCGGTGGGGGCGGTGCCGGTTTCGGTGGAGGGTGTGTATGGGCGGTATGCGGAGGGTGGGTTGGTGTATGGGCCGGTGTTTCGTGGTTTGAGGGCTGCTTGGCGGTTGGGTGGTGATGTGTTTGCTGAGGTGGTGTTGCCTGAGGGGGTGGGTGTTGAGGGGTTTGGTGTGCATCCGGCTGTGTTGGATGCGGCGTTGCATGCGGTGGGTTTGACGGGGGTGGGGGAGCGGGCTGGTCTGCCGTTCGCGTGGTCGGGTGTGGAGTTGTTCGCGACGGGTGCGTCGGCGTTGCGGGTGCGGGTGCGTCCGCTGGCTTCTGGTGGCAACGCCGGGGCGGGTGGCAACGCCGGAGTGGGTGGGGGTGCCGGTTCGGGTGCGGTGTCGTTGGAGGTGGCGGATGGCGCGGGGCGGCCGGTGGTTTCGGTGGAGCGGCTGGATGTCCGGCCGATCTCGGAGGGGCAGCTGGCCCAGGCCCGTGCCGAGTTCCACGACTCCCTTTACCGGGTCGACTGGACTCCGGTGTCTTCCGCCCCCACTCCGGATGACTACGGTAAGTGGGTCGTGGTCGGTACGGCAGCGTCCGAGTGGTCGGAAACACTGGCCACCGCAGTGGCGAGCAGCGGGGTGGTCCCAGAGCTGCGGGACGCCGGCGATGCGGGCGTGATCGTACTGCCCGTGGTCGGAGACACACGTAGGGCAGGAGCCGGAACCCAGGCCGGAGCCGGCACCGAAACCCGGGCCGAGGTCGGCACCGATGCCGAAGCCCGAACCCATGCCGGGGCCCAGGCCGGAACCCATGCCGGCTCCGACGCCGATCTCGCGCGGGTGGTTCGCGAGCGTACGCACCGGGCGCTCGCCGACCTGCAACTCTGGCTGGACGACGCACGGTTCGCCACATCGACCCTGGTGGTGGTGACACAAGGCGCGGTGCCCACGGCGACCGGTGACGTGAGCGACCTCGCGGCGGCCGCGGTGGCTGGTCTCGTGCGGTCGGCGCAGATGGAGAATCCGGGCCGGATCGTCCTGGTCGACGTGGACGGTCGCGAGGCTTCCCTCGCCGCCCTGCCGCGCGCCGTGCATACGGACGAGCCGCAACTGGCCATCCGGAACGGTGAGTTGTTCACTCCGAGACTGGCGCGGGCGGCCGTTGCCACTCGGCCGGCCGACGGCAGGACCGAAGGGAAGGTCTGGGACGGCGACGGCACGGTCCTGGTCACCGGCGCCACCGGCGCCCTGGGCGGCCTGGTCGCGCGTCACCTGGTGGAGAAGCACGGGGTGGGTCACGTACTGCTCGTGAGCCGTCGGGGCCCGGATGCGCCGCGCGCCGCCGAGCTGAGTGCCGAGCTGTCAGAACTGGGCGCCACCGTGACGCTCGCCGCCTGTGATGTCGCCGATCGCGGCCAACTGGCCGCACTCTTGGCGGCCGTTCCCACCGAACACCCGCTGACCGGCATCGTGCACGTCGCGGGCACGCTCGACGACGGTGTCATCGGCTCCCTGACGCCGGAGCGCATGGACGCCGTGCTGCGGCCCAAGACCGATGCCGCCTGGAACCTGCACGAACTGACCCGCGACCTCGGTCTCTCCGCTTTCGTCCTCTTCTCCTCCATCGCCGGAGTGCTCGGGGTTCCGGGACAGGGCAACTACGCGGCGGCCAACTCCTTCCTGGACGCCCTGGCCCAGCATCGCCGGGCCCAGGGACTGGTGGCGAGCTCGCTGGCATGGGGCATGTGGGCGGACGACGGCGGCATGGCAAGCGGCCTGAGCGGAACCGATACACACCGCATGGCCCGCGCCGGGGCCGGCGCGCTCTCCGCCCGACAGGGTCTGGACCTCTTCGACACGGCAGTGCTCGGCCAGGGTCGGACCGACACTCCGGCCGACGCGCTCCTCGTACCGGCCCTGCTGGATGTACGCGCCATGGCGCAGAGCGGGGACGGGGAACTGCCGCCGCTCTTCCGCGGTTTGGTGCGTGCACCGTCCCGGCGGACCGCGCAGTCCGCCGCTCAGTCGCCCGCCGACTCGCAGGGCCTGCGGGCCCGCCTCGCGCAGGCACCCGCGGCCGAGCGGAAGGATCTGCTGACCGAGGTCGTGCGTACACAAGCCGCGCTGGTGCTCGGGCACGCGGACGCCGACACCGTGGACGCCGACCAGTCGTTCAGCGCCCTCGGCTTCGACTCGCTCAGCGCCGTGGAGTTCCGCAATCGCTTGAATGCCGTCACAGGGTTGCGTCTTCCCGCCGCGCTGATCTTCGACTATCCCAGCGCCCGGGCCGTCGCGGGTCACCTGTGGGAGGAGCTGGCACCGAGCACGGAGGACGAGGCGGGCGAAACGGGTACCGGTTCGGCCGAGAGCCGTATCCGCACCGCGCTCGCCGCCATCCCGCTGGCCCGGCTGCGGGAGGCGGGCTTGATGGACAGCCTGCTGGAACTCGCCGGGATCGAGCCGGGTCTCGCGCTGGCGGGGGACACGAACGACACCGCGGACTCCATCGACGCCATGGACACGGAGGCCCTGATCAACCTGGCGCTCGCGGACTCCGGGGCCAGTTCGGGTGTCTCATCCGAATTCGGCGATGCTCACGGCGATGCTCACGACGCGCCCCATGCCGATGGCGCCCACGGCCCCGAGTCTGCGTTCGGGTCGGAGTACGGGGCGGAGTACGGATCCGAGTACGGGGCGGAGTACGAGTCCGAGCACGGGGCGAGCTCCGAGTACGCGCATGACGAATTCGACGTCAACGACACGACGCGGGAGAAGTGACACTGCCATGGCCGAGCCCAGTCGTCCCACTCGGACTCCGCAACCCGACCGGCCCGACGCGAAGCTCGTCGACGCGCTGCGGGCCTCCGTCAAGGAGGCCGAGCGGCTGCGCGAGCAGAACCGCAGGCTGACGGCCGCGGCACGGGAGCCGTTGGCCATCGTGGGCATGTCGTGCCGCTATCCAGGCGGTGTCAGGTCCCCCGAAGACCTGTGGCGGCTGGTCACCGAGGAGTCCGACGCCATATCCGGATTCCCCGATGACCGCGGCTGGGACCTCGACACGCTGTACGACCCCGACCCGGAACACGACGGCACCTCGTACTCCAGGCACGGCGGGTTCCTGCATGACGCCGCCGACTTCGACGCCGCGTTCTTCGGTGTGGCACCGCGTGAGGCCCGTGCCATCGACCCGCAGCAGCGGCTGCTCCTTGAGGCGTCCTGGGAGGCGCTGGAGCACGCTCGGATGGATCCCGGCGCGCTGCGCGGCAGCCGGACCGGCATGTTCGCCGGGGTGATGTACCACGACTACATCAACAGCTACGGCAGCGGCAGCGTCGTGTCGGGGCGGGTCTCCTACACCTTCGGCTTCGAGGGCCCGGCGGTCACGGTGGACACGGCGTGCTCGTCGTCCCTGGTCGCGCTGCACCTGGCGGCCCAGGCGCTGCGCAACGGCGAGTGTTCGCTCGCGCTGGCGGCCGGCGTCACCGTGATGTCGACGCCGGGAACCTTCGTCGACTTCAGCAGGCAGCGCGGTCTGGCGGCCGACGGCCGGTGCAAGTCCTTCGCCGAGGCGGCGGACGGCACCGGGTTCTCCGAGGGCGTCGGCGTCCTGGTGGTGGAGCGACTGTCGGACGCGCGGCGCAACGGGCACCGGGTGCTCGCGCTGGTGCGGGGTAGTGCGGTGAACCAGGACGGTGCGAGCAACGGCCTCACCGCACCCAACGGGCCCGCCCAACAACGCGTGATCCGGGCCGCGTTGGCCAACGCTCGACTGTCGGCGGACCAGGTGGACGTGGTGGAGGCGCATGGAACGGGGACCGTTCTGGGTGACCCGATCGAAGCGCAGGCACTGCTTGCCACGTACGGCCACAACCGTGCTCCGGGGACTCCGTTGTGGTTGGGGTCGGTGAAGTCCAACCTGGGACACACGCAGGCGGCGGCAGGCGTGGCCGGGATCATCAAGATGGTGATGGCGATGCGTCACGGCGTACTGCCCAGGACCCTGCACGTCGACACACCGTCGTCGAAGGTGGACTGGACGGCGGGCGGTGTGGAACTCCTGACCGAGTCCCGGCCCTGGGTGGCGGAAAGGCCCAGACGTGCCGCTGTCTCCTCCTTCGGGATCAGTGGGACGAACGCTCACGTGATCCTTGAGCAGGCACCGGAACCGGCCCCCGTGACCGCCGTGAAGGAGAACCCGGAACGGCCTCAGACCACCGCCTTCGGCCCGGTGCTCTGGCCCCTGTCCGGCGCCACCCCCGCAGCCCTGCGCGACCAAGCAGCCCGCCTCCTACCCCTCCTGGACCACCCCAGCCCACCCACACCCGCCGACATCGGCTACGCCCTGGCCACCACCCGCGCCCACCACGACCACCGCGCCGTCATCACCGCCACCGACCCCACCCGGCTCCGCACCGCCCTGCACGCACTCACCCACGACACCCCCACCCCCCACACCACCCACGCCACCGCCCGCACCCACGGCAAAACCGCCCTCCTCTTCACCGGCCAAGGCGCCCAACAACCCGGCATGGGTCACCAACTCGCCGCCGCCTTCCCGACGTTCGCAGCAGCACTGGACGAGGTGTGCGCACACCTCGACCCCTTCCTCGACCGCCCACTGAAGGACATCCTGTTCGCGCAGGACGGCACCCCCGAAGCAGAACTCCTGAACCGGACCGCATACGCCCAACCCGCGCTGTTCGCCGTTGAGACCGCACTGTTCCGGCTCACCGAAGCCCTCGGTATACGCCCCGACCTGCTGGCCGGACACTCCATCGGCGAGATCAGTGCGGCTCACGCGGCGGGTGTGTTCTCGCTGGCCGATGCGTGTGCGCTGGTCGCGGCGCGTGGCCGACTGATGCAGGCGCTGCCCGACGGCGGCGCGATGGCAGCGGTACAGGCCACCGAGGACGACGTACGCGCCATGCTGGACGGAGTCCGGGACGCGGCCATTGCCGCCGTCAACGGGCCTCGTGCGGTGGTCATTTCCGGTGCTGCCGACTCTGTCGAGAAGGTCGTGGAGGCCGTCCGGGCCCAGGGCGGCAAGACTTCCCCCCTCAAGGTCTCCCACGCCTTCCATTCGCCGTTGATGGATCCGATGCTGGAGGAGTTCGCGGGCGTCCTGTCCGGTCTCACCTACAGCGAGCCCCGCATCCCGGTGGTGTCCAACGTGACCGGACGTACCGCCGCAGCCGGCGAACTCACCACCCCCACCTACTGGGTGACCCACGTACGCGAAGCCGTTCGTTTCGCCGACGGAGTTCGCGCCGCAGCGGCTCGTGGCGTGACGCGCTTCGTGGAGTTGGGCCCCGACGCGGTGCTGGCGGGGCTGGTCCAGCCGTGCCTGGAACCGGCCGAGGCCGAGAAGGTGACCGTGGTGCCCCTGATGCGCAAGCGTCGTAACCGTCGTAACGAGGTGCGGGACATGCTGGCGGGGCTCGGTCTGCTGCATGCGTGTGGAGCGTCGCTGAACTGGCAGGCGCTGTACGCGGGCAGTGGGGCACGAGAGGTGGACCTCCCCACGTATGCGTTCCAGCATCGCCGCTACTGGATCGACTCGCCCGCGCTCTTCGGCGGGGCCGTCACTGACGGACTCGAATCCGTGGCCGCCCGTCAGGAAGGCCCCACTTCCGACGGCCTTGAGACGGGCCGGCTGCGCGCCCGCCTGGCCGAACTCCCGGCCCCGGAACAGGAGAAGCTGCTGATCGAGGTCGTTGTCGAGCACATGGCGGCGGTGCTGGGCCACGAATCTGCCGGAGAGGTCGATCCGGAGCGGGGCTTCCTTGAGTCCGGTATCGACTCGCTTTCCGCGATGGAACTGCGCAAGAGTCTCCAGCGTGCCATCGGCCTCGAAGTTCCGGCCGGCGCGGTGTTCGACCACGGCGACCCGGTCAGGCTTGCCGCGTACCTGTGTGCCGAACTCGGATCCCCGTCGTCGGCGCCCCGCATCGGCGCCCCCGGCTCGGCCGCCGCTGCCGGGACGTCGCGGCTGCCCGAAACGCTCAGCGAGTTGTTCCGGGCCGCGGTGAGGGCGGGGAAGATGGCCGAAGGCACGGCCGTCCTGAACGCGGTCGCCGATCTTCGTCCCGCCTTCCGGACCGCCGCCGAACTGCACGACCGGTACCCGGTGAGCGCGCCGGTGAGGCTGGCTCGTGGCCCCCGCGGCCCGGTGCTGATCTGCTTCCCTTCGCCCATGGCGCTCGCCGGGGCCCAGCAGTACGCGCGGCTCGCCGCGAAGTTCAGGGACGTGCGCGACGTTCATGTGGTGGCCCCGCCCGGCTTCGTGGACGGCGAGCCATTGCCGGAGTCGGTGGACGCGGTCGTCGACCATTTCGCGGCGAGCGTGCGACAACTGGCGGGCGACAAGCCGTTCGTGCTGGTCGGCTACTCCTCCGGTGGCCAGTTCGCGCATGCCACGGCCAGCCGCCTGGAGAACGAGGGATCGGCGCCTGCCGCGATCGTGCTCCTGGACACGTATCTCCCGACCGACGGGGGTGTCAACGAAGGGAGCCGAGGGGGCGAAGGCGGCGACGGGGGTGGTGGAGAACCGCCTGCGGAAGGCGAATCGTCCGACGGGCTCTGGGCGCAGATGCTGGGCGGGATGATGGAGCGCGAGGACGCCTTCGGTACGTTCACCTCGGCGCGGCTCTCGGCCATGGGCCGCTACAGCTCGCTCATCACGCACTGTGATCCGGGGCCTGTCGCGGCGCCCGTCCTGTTCGTCCGGCCGACGGAATCGTTTATGGAGCAGGCGGCAGAGCCGACCGAGACCGGCGGGGCTGGGGAGGCCCGGGAGGGCGAGTCCGCCGGGGGCGACCAGAGCTGGCGTTCCTCCTGGCCCCACCCGCACACCTTGCGCGAGATCCCGGGAAACCACTTCACTCTGCTGGAGAATTCGGCCGCCACCACGGCTGAAGCCGTCGAGGCGTGGCTCGGCTCGCTGCGCGTGGATGAACTGCACTGAGGGCACTTCGTAAACCCCGGAAAGACCCCTAATATCGCGATACCCGTAACGCCGCCCAATTCGCGATCGGCCCCGGTGACGCTTCCCGCGCACCGGGGCTTCGTGCTGTTCCCGGCACGACTCGGCCAACATATGCGAGGGGCTGGCGTGAATACGGCAATCAGCACCCCTTAGGGGGCTAGGGGGATTTGTTGCGTTCTGGTGGAAGCGCTTACAGTGAATTCATTACCCACGCGAGCGGCGAGACGCGCTTCAGTGGGCCAAGTACTTCTCGTGTTGTGCAGATTCAATGAACAGGATCCGCCTTCTCCCGGAAGTGTGGATATTTGTAGCGCATTCGGTTGGATCCGGTGTAGACAGGGCATTCCTGGATCGCCCCGAGTCGGTTCGGTGAGGCCGGCCGATTGTATTCGCATAGCGCCCCACGCGTGGTACGCTCCGGCGCCTGACCGCAGGGGTGCGACGCATCTTGAGCCAGTTGTTGAAGAACCAAGTTCCCCATGGAAGTTCTCCCGGGCGCCCCGGGAGGCGACGAACCGTACCCCGGACGCAAGGGGAGATCGCGCGCATGGCCGAAGCGCCCTCCTGCCCGCGTTACAGCATCATTGTTCTGAGTGGTCCGGCCGGAGCGCAGACCAGGTCGATGCTGCCGATAGCCCAGGAACTGAATCGCAGAGACCACCGGATCACGTACATCACCACTCAGGAGTTCGCCGAGGGGAACGCGTCCGGGGGCGTCGATGTGCTGGTCCACGAACCACGCGCCGTGCCTGGGCAGGGGGCCGGTGGCCGGGAGGAGCGGGGCGGGCCCGAGGACGGCGTCCGTGTCGAAGACACCCTCGACCGTGCGGAGTCCATCCACGCCGCCTTCGCCGACGACGTTCCCGACCTGGTGCTGTACGAGGACTCGGCCCGGATCACCGCTCGTCTGCTCACCCACCGCTGGAAGCGCCCGGCGGTGGAGATCTTTCCGTCATTCGCCCATGGCGACTTCCTGGAACGTGACGAAGCCGCCGATCCGGATGCCGGCTGCGACGCCGGTGCGGCATCCGACCCCGGGACCGGCTCCGCGACCGGCTCCGACCCCGCCTCCGGGCCCCCCTCCGCGACCGGCCCCGACCCCGCCTTCGCGACCGGTACCGGCCCTGCCTCCGAGCCGGGCTCGGCGTCCGAAATGGGGTCCGACGCCGGCGTCGACGCCGCCTCCGGGGCGAGCGATTGTGTGAGCGGCCTGTCCGAGGGAGTCCGGGAGCGGCTGCTCTGCTTTGTCTCCCCAGGGGAGCAAGCCGGTTTGTCGCCGAACGACTTCTGCACCAGGCCCGAACCCCTGTCGATAGCGTTGCTGCCCAGGGAATTTCAGACCGACGGACATTTTTTTGACAGCCGTGTCGTGTTTGTGGGTCCTTGCATACCGGAACGCCGCATGGACGAGCGCTGGCGGCCGCCCGGGACCGGACTGCCCGTGGTCTTCTTCGCCCTCGACCCCGAACTCCTGGACGCGGGGCCGGAGTTCGTCCGAGACTGTATCGACGCCTTCGCGGGACGCCCGCTGCATGTGGTGATCGTGGCGGACGGCAATTCGGAAGCCGTACGCGAGATGGCCGGCTCTTCGCCCCATGTGGAAGTCCATGAGCGGGTCCCGCGTTCGGTAGTGTTGCGCTGCGCGGCGGCTTTTGTCTGCCACTCCGACCACAACAGCGTCATGGAATCCCTCTATTTCAATACGCCGCTCGTCGCCGTCCCCACGTCCGAAAGCGAACGGGCCGTCGCCGACCGGGTGGTGGAGCTCGGGCTCGGGGTGCGGATCTCGCCCGGAGCCGCCGGCCCACAGGCTCTGGTGGACGCGGTGGTCGCGCTCGTCGGGGACCTGGAGACGGGCTGCCGCGTACGGGAGTTCCAGCGCCAGGCGCGCCGTGCGGGAGGCGCACGGCGCGCGGCGGACGAGATCGAGCGTTACCTGGAATGGATCTACCAACCATGACGGGCAGCGGGCCCGCTCAGGCGGACTCCGCCTCGGTCGAGGTCTCGGGGGAAACGATGTCGAGCCGCGCGGCCAGGGCACTTCTCCGGTTGATCTCCAGCTTGCGGTAGACCCGGGTGAGGTGCTGCTCGACGGTGCTGATGGTGATGTAGAGCTTCCGTCCGATCGCGCGGTTGGTCGCCCCCAGCGCGGCCAGCTCGGCGACACGTAGCTCCGCCTCCGTCAGCACGTCGGTGCCGGCCGGTTTCGGTTCGGCCCTTTGATGTTCGGCCCTTTGATGTTCGTTCCGGCGGGGTTCGTTCTGGCCGTGTTCGGTGGGACGCTGTGCGCTCCGGCCGTGTTCGCGCCGGCCATGGTCGTCCCGCAGCCCCGCCGAAGGCCCCGCCGCCTCGCTCCGCGTGCCCGACGGCGACGCCACGGTCGACACGTCCGGCCACAGAGCGTGCGCCGGCCGTGCGACGGGCGGCGGCTGGTCCCACTCCGCGGCCGCGGGAGAGCGGCACGACCTCAGCATCTCGGCGGCCCGCTCCGCGGCCCCCATGGCTCTGACCGGATCGTCCAACTGCCAGTACGTGTCGCTGAGATCGGCCAGCGCGCGGGCGAGTTCGAAACGCGCGGTGTCCGGGTGCAGAAGTCGTACGGCGTCCTGGAGGAGTGCCGGGCGGTCCTCCAGCTCGCCGGCCGCGGCCAGCAACCGGAGCGAGGCCCCTCTGGTGCGCGGCTGATGCGTTCCTGGACGGGTCAGCTGCTCCTCCATGAGCGCTCGGGCCCTGTCCTTCTCGCCGAGGGCCAGTGCGGCTTCCGCGGCGCCGCCGCGCCAGGAGATGAGGGAGGGCAGGTCGAGCCCCCAGTCACTCATCAGCCGTCCACAGCTCTCGAAGTCGGCGAGCGCCGCCGCAGGCCGGTCCGTCGACAGATGGAAGTGCCCGCGCGCGTTGAGATAGTGGAGCCCGTACCGGGTGTCGAAGAGGGTGTCGGGCACCGGCAGTCTGATGTACCGCACCGCCTTCTCGTGGTGCCCGAGCACCGTCGAGGCGAGGATGAGGTTCGCCAGCGGGCCGCCGATGGCGACGCCCCAGGCGGCGGTGGGTATCCGGGTGAGCGCGGTCTCGCCGTACCGCACGGCGCCAACCATGTCGCCCTGGCGGAAGGCCGCCTCCGCGCGTACCGCGGCGAACACCGCCTGCCAGGTCGGAAAACCCTGGTCCGCGGCCTCCTTCAGCAGCTCCTCACACCACGAGGCGGCCTTGTCGGGGCGGTCCGCGCAGATCAGCGTGAGCAGGGCGGCGTGCAGGGACTCAAGCGTGGCGGCGCCCAGGCCAACGCTGTGCAGGACGCCTTCGGCGTTGGTGACCGCCTCGTCGCTCGCGCCCTGGTCCAGCAGCTGGGAGAGCACGGTGACGGCCTGGGGCCCGAAAGGACGTACGGGGTCCGGGCCCGTCCTGGATTCGGACTGGGCCGATGCTCCGGCGGATCCGGACGAGGGGGAGCCGGCGCACTCGGCAGGACTCGATGAGCCGGTGGAGCGGATCAGCAGCGAGGGATGCGAATACGTCATCCAGCAGTTGAAGGCGGCCAGTTCCTCCGACGGGGCGCGATCGTCGGTGGCGTCGAACGCCTCCCAGAGGGCCAGGGTCTCACGTGCCTCGGCGTAGCGGCCGTGCCAGAGCAGGCTGCGTGCGAGGAGGCCCGTGTCCCGGCCGGTTAAGTGACCGTCGCGCAGGGCGATCTTTAATCGCACGGCGTGGCGCATGGCCTTCAGCGGGGACTTCTGCCAGTCGATGCGCATGCGGTCCGCGGTGAGTGCCGCGAGCTGCCGGCTGTCGGTGCAGTCGGTGAGGGCGAGTTTGAGGTATTCGCAGGCCATGTGGGTCCTGCCCGCGTCCAGTTCGGAGTGTGCCGCGTCCCTCAGGACGTTGATCATCCACTCTTCGGGCGCCCTGCTCGCGGCGACGAGCTGTTCGGCCACCACGACCGGTGGGACGCCTTCGTTCTGGAGCGCGGACGCGACCCGCAGATGCAGTTCGTGGCGGTCCTCGGGGGGCACCTGCTCCAGGATGGCGGTACGCGCGGCGGGATGGCGGAAGTGTCCCGCACTCAGCACGCCGGTCGCGGTCAGTGAGGCGATCGCGTGCTCCACGGTCGCCGTGTTCACGCCGAGGATGTGGCCGATGGACCCGGAGGACATGACCTTGCCCACCGCGGCCACCGCCCGCGCGACCTTGAGGTCGGCCGGATCCGCCAGGTAGAGGCAGCCCATCAGCGCGTTGCGGAAGGCCTCTTGAGGGACCGCGGGCTCGCCTTCGTCGCCGCCTTCCTGGAGGCGGTGGACGGCCTCGTAGTCGTCGAGCAACGCGGACAGGAACAGGGGGCTGCCGCCCGAGGCCTCCTGGTAGGCGTGGGTGAGTTCCAGCGCCTTGGCCGGGCCGAGTCTGGACTCGATCATGGTGTGTGTGCCGGAGCGGGACAGCATGTCCAGGCGCACCTTGCGGCAGTTCGGCTGCCGGAACAGCTCGGCGTGGAAGACCGGATGGGGCGAGCGGATCGTGGACAGCTCCGCGAGCAGCAACAGCGTCCGCGAGGCCTTCATCCGGCGTTGCAGGAACAGCAGCATCTGGAGGGACTGCTCGTCCGCGTACTGGAGATCGTCGATGCTCATCACCACGGGCCCGCGCTCGCCGAGCGCCAGCAGCAACGACCGCAGTCCGTGGGCCACCGCCATGCTTGGCTGGTTCATCAGGACGGGATCCGAGCCCGTCGCATGGCCGGCGGAGACCTCCGCCGTCAGCAGATCGTTCACTCGGTCCCGGAACTCGTGGGGAAACGACTCACTTCTGAAGAGCTGGTCGATCACGCCTAGCGGAATCTCGCATTCGGCGCGGGAGGCGACGGCGGTCAACAAGACGGCGCCGGAGTTCGCCGCTTGTTTACAGAATGTTTGTAGCAGTCGAGTCTTCCCGCTGCCCGTTGGTCCGCTGACCAGCGCGATGCCGCCCCGCCCCGCCGCGGCCTCGGCGAGCAGCGTTGTCAGCGCCCTCAACTCGCTGTCTCTGTCGATGAGTTGAATCATCGGCTGAGCTTCCATCCTGCCCCCTGTGCGCGGCCACGTCTCTCCCAGGGCTGTAAACATAGCAAGCCGATTCGATCAAAAGGAGTCGTCTTGATCAAATAAAAGAACTGAATTCTGCTGGTAAGGGGACACCTTCGCTGTTGGCTGATGTTCATCTCCTGGTGTTGGTCATTGGCTGAAAATGTAGGTACGCGGCACCGATAGGTGCCCGCAATTAGCGCGCCCGAGGCGCGACATGCCGTGCTCGTCTGGGTGCGGGCGGAGGGGGCCGGTGCGCGAGGCGTGCCGCACCCTCCATCGCCGCCTCCCCGGTTTGGGATCCGCGTTTCGAGGAAGGCGACATATCGGACCGGTCGACGGTCCCGCCATGAGTAGTAGTGCGAAGTGGAGTGAAGGGTGTCTGTCGTGAAGAGTGCGCTGTCCGATGCGGAGCTGAAGGTGGTTGGTCCGGCGCTTCAGGGTGCGCTGGTCGATCTGGTCGATCTGTCGTTGGTGGCGAAGCAGGTGCACTGGAATGTGGTCGGGCCGCGTTTTCGGTCGGTGCATCTTCAGTTGGATGATGTGGTGGCGACGGCGCGGCAGCATTCGGACACGGTGGCTGAACGTGCTGCTGCGCTTGGCGTGAATCCGGATGGTCGGGCTGCGACGGTGGCGGGGAGCAGTGCGATCGGTACGGTGCCGGAGGGGTGGATCAAGGACTCCGAGGCGGTGGAGGTGCTGGTGGTGGCGCTGGGCCGGGTGGTGGAGCGGATGCGTGAGCGGATCGCGGTGACTGATGAGCCGGATCCGGTGAGTCAGGATCTGCTGATCGCGGTGACCGGTGATTTGGAGAAGCACGCCTGGATGTTCCGCGCCGAGAGCAGCTGACAGCGGCCACGCCGTGGCACGGGGGCGTCCTCCGGGGTCGCCCCCGCCCGGGCCGCCCCCGCCCGGGTCGGCGACGCTCGGGCCACTGACGTCCGGGCCACTGACGCCCGGGTCGGCGGCGTCCGGGATGCCGGGGACGGCGAGCTGTACGAGGCTGGTGGTGCGGGCGGCGGCCGGCCGTCCGGATCGAGGGACAGAGGAACGATGGAAAGCAGCGAGGGGCCCCACAGCGGCCCCGGGACGGCGGAGCGATACGCGCCCTGGCCCCGACCCGAGGACTCTCCCGCCGGCGCCACCGGATCGCAGGTGAGCCTGCGGGTGAACGGCGCCGCCCACGCGGTCGAGGTCGACCACCGCACCACCCTGCTCGACCTGCTGCGCGAACGCCTGGCCCTGACAGGTTCGAAGAAGGGCTGCGACCACGGCCAGTGCGGTGCGTGCACGGTGCTCGTGGACGGCCGGCGCGCCAACAGCTGCCTGCTCCTCGCCATCACGATGGACGGCTGCGACATCGTGACCGTGGAAGGCCTGGCCAGGACGGACGGCGCGGACGGTGACCTCCACCCGCTCCAGCGCGCCTTCCTGGACCGCGACGCCTTCCAGTGCGGCTACTGCACCCCGGGCCAGCTGTGCTCCGCCGTCGGCATGCTGTCCGAGGCGAAATCCGGTCACCCCTCCGTCGTCACCGACCCGGGGCAGACGCCCGACGGCCCGGTGCGGCTGACCGATGACGAAATCCGCGAACGTCTCAGCGGCAACCTGTGCCGCTGCGGGGCCTACCCGCACATCGTCGACGCGGTGCGGGACGTGATCGCGTGAAGCCCGTGTCCTACCTGCGCGCCCGCAGCGTGGAAGAGGCCGCGGCCGCCCACGGCGGCCGCGAGGAGGCCCGCTATCTGGGCGGCGGCACCAACCTCGTCGACCTCATGAAGCTCGGCGTGGAACGGCCGGAGGTACTGGTCGACATCACGCGCCTGCCCCTGGGCCGGGTGGAGGAGCGGCCCGACGGCTCGGTGTGCGTCGGCGCGACCGTACGCAACAGCGACCTCGCGGCACACCCCCTGATCCGGGAGCGCCACCCCCTGGTCTCGCAGGCGGTCCTCAGCGGAGCGTCGGGCCAGCTGCGCAACATGGCGACCACCGGGGGAAACCTCCTCCAGCGCACGCGCTGCGCCTACTTCCAGGACCTGTCGAAACCCTGCAACAAGCGGGTGCCCGGCAGCGGGTGCGCGGCGATCGACGGCGTCAACCACAACCACGCCGTCCTCGGCCACTCGCCGCACTGCGTGGCCACGAACCCCTCCGACCTCTCCGTGGCGCTCGCGGCCGTCGACGCCGTCGTGGAACTGACCGGCCCCGGAGGTCACCGGACCGTCCCGGTCACGGAGTTCCACCGCCTGCCCGGCGAGCACCCCGAACGGGACACCGTGATCCGGCCGGGCGAACTGATCACCGGCGTCGTGCTGCCGCCCCTGCCCGCCGGCGCGGTCTCCCGCTACCGCAAGGCGCGGGAACGGGCGTCGTACGCCTTCGCGCTCGCCTCCGTCGCCGCCGTGCTCCAGGTGCGGGACGGTGAGATCCGGCACGTCGGCATCGCCTTCGGCGGTCTGGCCCACCGGCCCTGGCGCGCCCGGCGCGCGGAGGCGGCCCTGCTCGGCGCCCGGCCGGGCACCGAAGCCTTCGCGCAAGCGGTGCACGCCGAGCTCGACGCGGCCCAGCCGCTGCGGGACAACGCCTACAAGGTGTCGCTCGCCCGCGACCTGGCCACCCAGGTGCTCGACTCGCTGACCACGTCGGCCTGAACGCCTCGCACGAGACCCGACGCCCCCTGAACCGCCCGGGAGGAGATACCGCCATGGCTTCGCAAGCGAACGCGCTCGGCGCACCCATCGAACGCCGCGAGGGCCGTGCGAAGGTGACCGGGGACGCCCTGTACGCCACCGAGTACGCGCCCCCGGGATGCCTGTACGCCTGGCCCGTCACGGCCACCGTCGCACGGGGCCGGGTCACCTCCCTCGACACCACGACCGCACTCGGCCTGCCCGGGGTGCTCGCCGTCCTCACGCCCGAATCGGCGCCCCGGCTCGCCGAGACGGACGACCCGACGCTCGCCCTCCTCCAGGACGTCCGGGTTCCCCACCACGGCTGGCCCGTCGCCCTCGCGATCGCCGAAACCCTGGAGGCGGCCCGCGCCGCGGCCCAGTCGGTGCACGTCGCGTACGACACCGAGCCGCACGCGTCGGTCCTCGACGAGAACCTGGCGGACGCCTACCGTCCCGAGGAGGCCAACGGCGGACATCCCGCGGACCGTCTTCGCGGCGACCCGCGGGACGCGTTCGCCGCCGCACCGGTCACGGTCGACGTCCGGTACCGGGTGCCGCCCCTGCACAACCACCCCATGGAACCGCACGGAGCCACCGCGCACTGGCACGACGGCCGGCTCACGGCGTACGACACCAGCCAGGGCGCCGACATGGTGCGCGCCAAGCTGGCCGAACTCTTCGAACTCCCCGAGGAACGGGTGACCGTCGTCTGCGAGCACGTGGGCGGCGGATTCGGCTCCAAGGGCACGCCCCGGCCGCACGTGGTGCTCGCCGCGATGGCATCCCTGCACACCGGGCGCCCCGTCAAACTCGCCCTGTCCAGGCGGCTGTTGCCGGAGCTGGTCGGCCATCGCGCGCCCACCGACCACCGGCTGCGCCTCGGCTGCCAACCGGACGGCACCCTCCTCTCGGTCATCCACGAGGTGACCACCCACACCTCACGGGTCAAGGAGTTCGTCGAGCAGGCCGCCGTGCCCGCCCGCGTCATGTACGCCAGCCCGAGCAGCCTCACCACGCACCGGGTGGCCGCGCTGGACGTCCCCACTCCGTCCTGGATGCGCGCTCCGGGAGAAGCCCCCGGCATGTACGCGCTCGAGTCCGCCGTCGACGAACTCGCCTGCGCCCTCGACATGGACCCCATCGAGCTCCGGGCGCGCAACGAACCGGGCCAAGAACCCGACAGCGGACGGCCGTTCAGCAGCCGCCACCTCGTGGAGTGCCTGCGTGAGGGAGCCGAACGCTTCGGCTGGGCCGAGCGCGACCTCCGGCCGGCGGCGCGGCGTTCGGGCGCCTGGCTCCTCGGCACCGGAGTGGCCGCCGCCACCTACCCGGTACTCGTCTCGCCCTGCCGCGCCACGGTCACCGCCCACCCCGACGGACTCCATGTGGTGCGGGTGAACGCCACCGACATCGGCACCGGAGCCCGGACCGTCCTCGCGCAGGTCGCCGCACACGCGCTCGGCGTGGGCGTCGAAGCGGTCCGTACCGAGATCGGCACCACGGGGCTGCCGCGCGCACCGCTGGCCGGCGGCTCGTCCGGCACCGCGTCCTGGGGCTGGGCCGTGCACGAGGCGTGCCGCTCCCTGACCCGCCAACTCCAGGAGCACAGCGGCCCATTGCCGCCCGACGGTCTCACCGCGTCCGCCGACACCAAGGGCTCGGCCGACGAGGAGTCACCGTACGCACGACACGCCTTCGGCGCCCACTTCGCGGACGTCGGGGTGGACACGGACACCGGCGAGGTGAGGGTGCGCCGACTGCTCGGCGTGTACGCGGCCGGACGCATCCTCAACGCGCGCACCGCCCGGTCCCAGTTCATCGGCGGCATGGTGATGGGGCTCGGCATGGCGCTCACCGAACGCGGCAGCGTGGACCCCGCATCCGGGGCCTTCATCGGCAGCGACCTCGCGGGCTACCACGTGCCGGCGCACGCGGATGTGCCCGCCATCGAGGCGCACTGGATCGACGAGGAGGACGCCCACCTCAACCCCATGGGCAGCAAGGGGATCGGGGAGATCGGCATCGTCGGCACGGCAGCGGCCATCGGCAACGCGGTCCACCACGCCACGGGCGTCCGCTTCCGGGAGCTCCCGCTCACACCCGACCGGGTGCACGGCGCGCTGTGAACCGGCGGTCGGCGGCCCCACCCCCCATACCGGCCTGGCGGGGCGGGGCCGCTGTGCGTCAGACGGTGCTCAGCGGATGGGCCGCCGTGGCGGAACGCGGGGGCCAGGCGTGGGGGGCGAGTATGCCGAGCACATAGGCGCGGGCGACCAGCGCGGGGCGGGTGCCGGCGCCCAGGAGTTCCCGCAGACGGCTGAGGTGGTAGTCGACGGTCTGCCGCGACAGCCTCAGGGAGGTGGCGATGTCACCGTTGCTGCTGCCCGCCGCCAGCAACGAGAGGATGCGGATCTGCGCCGCGGTGAGCGACGGATGGGCCTCATGGGCGAGGCTCTGGTGGGTGACGACGACCCACACGTGCCGGGCGCGGGCCGCGGAGTGGCCGACCGTCGTCAGATGCAGCCGGGCCCGGCGCTGGCGGCCCCGGGCGTCGACGAGCACCGCGCACGTCTCGACCCGTCTGGTCCGCCGCGCTATGAGACCGTTCCACCTGTGGTGCAGCCGGTCCAGGCCGGGCTCGGGGGCGAGCAGGGTGTGCGCGCGGCGCCCGACGAGGTCGGGCAGGCTGAGGTCGAAGAGTTCGGCCGCCGCGGTGCTGGCCCGCACCACCCGTCCGTTCGCGGAGAGAAGAGCGCAGGGCAGACCGCTGTGGTCACGCAGCGCCCGCAGGTCGTCCTCGGCGCGCTGGCGCTGGACCGTGGCGCGCAGATGATCCGTGACATCCACGTAGATCCCGGCGACGCACGTCCGCGCGTTCTCCCGAACGGGGAACCGGTGACCCACCGCCTGCCCCGCGCTGCCGTCCGGCCGCCGGTAGTCCAGCGTGTGGCGCACCGGTGTCCCGCGGCCGAGGATGTCCTGGTCGAGGGCACGGAACTGGGCGGCCTCGGCGGGAGCGTCGAAGTCCTCGATGTACTTGCCGACGAGCTCTTCGGGAACGGTGTTGTACAGGTGCGCGTAGGCGTGGTTGGCCCATAAGTAGCGCCCGTCGCTGTCCCGGATGAAGGCCGCGGCCGGGGCGAGGTTCACCAGACCCGCGAAGGCGGCGTACTGACGCGGGACCTCGGGCCGGGCATCGACCTCCACGGCCAGGCCACGGGTACGGCTCGGCGCGCGGCTGGGGGCGCGGCCCCCGTCGAGGGGCCAGCTCACATCGAAGGTGCGGCCGTCGAACCGGGCCTGCCAGTGACCCTCGCGCGGCGTGCGCCCGCGCGCCGGGAGTTCCTGACGCAACCGGTCCAGGAACCGCTGCGCGGTGCCCGCGTCGGCGAAGGCACCGCCTCCCCTCTCGGTCACCTGCCACGGCTCCTCGGCCTCCCACCAGAACACCGGGAGGTGTTCGAGCAGCGCCTTGAGACTGGAATCGTCCACAGCGGTCTCTCCGTCCGTATACAGCCCGTACGCAATCGGCTGACGCACAGTCACCCCGCGAGGGGTATCCCGTACCGATCCCGCGCATACCCGCTTCTCGGCCGAAGTGGAGGCCGCCCGCGAGCACGCGCGGGGCCGGCCCGGAGCCTCAACGCGGCCTGCGACTCAGGCATTTGCCTGAACGGTCGGCGCCTGTGATCAGGATATGGGCGCCGGCCGCGTGGTCTCATTGAGTGTGCGGGTGAATACGCCCCGACACGAACACCGGAACTTCCCCGCGGCCGACGCGCGTCACCGCTCAGCACGACGACCCACAGGACGCGTACGGCGCCGGCGCCCACGACGCGTGCGGCACGTACCGACACGGACGAATGACGAATGGAGACGAACTTCAGTGAGCAAGGTGCTGTTAGTGCATGCCAAGGGTGGTCCGCCGCTCGGTCACGTCCTGTCCAGGACGGCCGCGCGGGCGGAAGTGCACCTGCTGGCGCTCAGCGCTCTTCCTCCCACCGTGGCGGGCTCCGCCCAAAGACTGTGCGCCTCAGTTGTGACGCCCCCCGACGCGCAGCGCTCCGACCTGGTGTCCCTGATCGTCTCGCGGGCGAAGGCGGTGGGCGCCGACGCGGTGCTCACCTTCTCCGAGTACGCGGTCGTGGCCGTCGCCGAAGCGTGTGAAGCGCTCGGCCTCGCGGGCGCGGGCGGCGCCGCCGCGCTCGCTCGCGACAAGCGGCTGATGCGCCGCACCTGGCAGGAACACGGCCTGCCGCAGCCCGAGTTCCGCGCCGTCGCCACCGAAACGGACCTGCACGAGGCGGCCCGCGCCCTGCCGTTCCCCATGCTTCTCAAGGCGGCCTGGAGCGCCGGTTCCACCGCGCACCAGATCATCCGCGCCCCGCACGAGCTGTCCGCCGCGTGGCGCCGCTCCCGTGAAGTAATGGCCGAATCCGCTCAGTTGGGATATGCGGAACTGCATGTCGCGGAGGCGCAGGGTCACTTCGTGGTCGAGGAGATCGTCACCGGCACTGCGTCGGACTGGTTCGCCGAGCCCGGCTGGGGCGACTACGTCAGCGTCGAGGGTGTCGTGGTGGACGGCGCCTTCAAGCCGGTCTGCCTCAGCGGCCGGATGCCCACGGTCGAGCCGTTCACCGAGCGCGCGGGCATCACCCCCGCCCTGCTGTCCACGGACGCCCAGGACCGGGTGGTGGCGCTGGCACGCGAGGCCGTCGACGCCCTCGGCCTGCGGAACTGCGGGACGCACACCGAGATCAAGCTCGGCGCGGACGGCAGCATGTGGCTGATCGAGACGGCCGCCCGGTTCGGCGGCGCGATGACGGTGCCGCAGATCGAGGACGTCTTCGGGCTCGACCTCGTCGGCATGCTCGTCGACCACCTCCTCGGCCGTACGGTCGAGTGGCCCGAGCAGGCCCTCACCGCGGCGCAGGCACGCGGCGCGGCGGGCTCCCTCGTCGTCCTCGCGGTCGACGGCAGGGGCGAGGCCTGGCGGGACCGCAAGGTGTGGGACTTCCCCGCCGTCGCCAAGGACGTCACCCTCAGTGTGGGCAGCGAGCTGTCGGTGGTCGCGGAGAGCTCCCTGCCCGACGGCGGGCTCGTGCCCGTCTACGACCCGGCGGCGGGCGCCAACACCATGGCGGCCCTGTGTCTGCTGTCGGCCACCGACGCGCGGACGGTGCTCCGCGACTTCGAGACGCTGGTGGACGCCCTGCCACACGTTCTGCCCGCCGCGCAGCCAGAGGAGGTCTCGGCATGACCGCCCAGCTGTTCGCCGGCGCCGCCGAACCGGCCACGGACCGCACCGTCGTCGGCGAGAACCTGTCGCTGCCGCTCTTTCGCACCCTCTCCGGGGTCCTGGCCGGCCACCCCTACCTCAAGGTGGTCGTCGACCGTGCCGAGAACACCTGGCACCTGCTCGACACGGCGGCGCACCCCTTCCACGTCAACTACATAGCCACTCGTGTCCTCGGCATGACACTCGCCGAACTGGACGCGGATCTGGACGCGTTCAACGCCTCCGTCTACATGGACCCCCAGCGCCGTTTCCTGCTCGGTGTGCTGTCCCTGCACACCGATGACGACGCGGAGGGCCGCGACCGCACCTTCCTCGTCCTGGAGACGACCGAAGCCGACACCATGAAGGGCGAACTCCTCGCGTTCTTCTACGAGTTCGTACGGGCTCGGGTGGACGGAAGGCTCCCGGTGCTGCTCAAGCCCGCCAACCACGGGCAGGAGGAGGAGCTTGCCGCGATCAGCGAACGACGCGTGCCGCGCATCCTGAGCCACGAACTGTTCGGCTCCCGCGTCAGGACACCCCTGAACCCCGGCGAGGCCATCGGACGCCTTCGCGTCTTTCGGACCGGCCAGGAGTACGCGGCCGCGGAGGCCGGGCTCGGCTGGGCGGACATCGTGGCCATGCCGCGCCTGCCCGACGACGTGCCGCGCGTGGCCGGATTCCTCAACACCGCGCCCATCACCCCGCTCTCGCACACCAACGTACTGGCCTCCGGCTGGGGGATACCCAACGCCATCGTGCGCGATCTGGACCAGCTCGTCGAGGCGGACGCGCTGGACGGCGCATGGGTCCGCTACCGGGTGTGCGAGGACGAGATCTCCCTGGAGCGGCTGGCCGGTGAACCGGACCTGCGGGCCCCCGCCTGGCACCAGCAGCGCATCCGCCTCGAACCGCCGCTGCTCGAGGACGCCCCCGTCCTGTCCCTGCACCGGCTGCGGGGCGCCGACCGCGACCGGTACGGCACCAAGGCGGCCAACCTCGGCGAGCTGCACCACGTACTGGACAGCCGCACGGCCGACCTGACCGCCTTCTACGGGCGGCCCCGCCCGCCACGCGACGACCTGTACGGCCACCTCGCCACCCGGCTCGGCCTCACCGCCCCCGCACCGGCCGAACTCCGCGCCAGGGCCGCCGACTTCGTGGCTTCGACGGTGGGCGCACCGGAGGGCGTCGCGCTGCCCTTCGCGCTCCAGCAGCACTTCCTCGCATCGTCGCCCGCCATCCAGCAGGGCATCGGCAAGCTCAAGATGGCACTCGAACTCGACGCCACCGACGTCCTGGACTCGCTCTGTCTGCAACTCCAGCAACTGATCCGGCACACACCGGTCCCCGAGTCCGTCACCCGTCAGATCAGCCAGGCGTTCCCCGCAGGACCCGCCTCGCACGGGCGCCTCGTGGTGCGCTCCTCGTCCAACGCCGAGGACCTTCCGGGCTTCTCCGCGGCCGGCGTCTACGACTCCGTCACCACCGTCCACGGCACCGGCGAACTCCTCGACGCGGTGCGCCAGGTGTGGGCCTCCCTGGTGTCGCCGCGCAGTGTGCGACTGCGCCACCAGGTCGGGATCTCGCTGGACGACACGTACATGGGCGTGATCATCCAGGAGTACGTGCCCGCGTCCCTCGGCGGCGTCCTCGTCACCTGTGACCCGACGCGCCGCGCGGACTTCCGCAACGTCTACCTCAACTGCTCACCCGGCTCGCCGGAACAGGTCGTCGAGGGTTCGGTCCTGCCGCAGCAGTATCTCTACAACGTGGTGGAGGGCGGCGGCCGCACCGTCGCACTCGGATCCTGGGGGGATGGGCTGCCCGCCGCGACCCGCGCCCGGCTCGCCGACCTGTCGCTGACCGGACGGCTCCTGCAATCCCACTTCAGCGGATCGGACCTCGGCGGCGCCGACGTGGACAAGCCGCTGGACATCGAATGGCTGATGACCGAGCGGGGCGACTTCCGGCTGGTCCAGATCCGCCCGTACGCGCTGTGATGCCGCGCCTGGGACGACCGCGTTCCCGGCAAGGAGCGGGCGCCGTCCTCACCGTCACCGCCCGTCGGATCATCCGCCTCAACTACGGTTTCCAGCTGCTGTTCAACCTGCTGTGGTGGATGCCGGTCTTCTACGCCTACCAACGGGAGGCCGGGCTCTCCGACGGGCAGATCTTCGGCATCCAGAGCATCTATTACGTCGCCTTCTGCCTGTTCGAGATCCCGACCGGGCTGCTCGCCGACCGGATCGGCACCCGCAACTGTCTGCGGGCCGGCGCGGTGGTGATGACGGCGGCCAACCTGGCCCCGGTGTTCAGCGCCTCGTACACCGGCTTCCTCCTGCACTTCCTCGCCATCGCCGTGGGCCGCTCACTCACCTCGGGAGCGGCGAGCGCCTATCTGTACGACGGGCTGCGAGCCGAGAAGTGCGACGGGCACTACCTCAACGCGGAAGGCACCGCGCGGGCCCTCGGGCTCGCGGCGAAAGTCGTGTGCTGGCCGCTGGTCGGACCTTTGATGGCGGTCGCGCACACGGCTCCATACGTGCTGAGTGCCGCCAGCGCGGCCGGCTCCCTGGTCTGCGCCGTCGCGCTGCCCCGGCTCGCCGGTGCGGACGGCGGTACGGGCAGGGCGGCGGGCCGTGCGGGCACGGGGCGCGGGGGTGCCTTCCTGCGGGACGCGGGCGCCGTGTTGCGCTGCGTCGCCTCGTCGCGGTGGCTGGGCCTGGTGATGGTGCAGGGCGTGGCGGTCTTCACGCTGTCCCGCATCTGCCAGGTCAACCTGTTCCAGCCGATCCTGCTCGACCACGGCATCGGGGAGGCCTCCAGCGGGGGAGTGCTGGCCGCGATGACGGTGGCGGAGGCGGTGGCGTCGGCCCGCCCCCAATGGCTGAGCGGTCGCCTGACGCCGGTCACCTGGGTGTCGGTCCTCAGCCTGGCCCTCGCGGGCACCCTGGCGGCCATGACGCTCGGCGGACCGTGGGCCGTCATCGCGCTGCTCTGCCTGTTCGCCGCCGCGACCGGCTTCGTGTACCCGGTGCAGCGCAAACTCGTGAACGACGCGGTGCCCCCGAACGCCCCGCGCGCCACGCTGCTGTCGATCGAGAGCATCGTGGACCGCGCGGTGTGCGCCCTGGCCGCCGTCGCCGTGGGCGCCTACATCTCCGCCGGTCACCTGGACACACTGCTCCTGCACAGCGCGCTGGCGACGGCGGTGCTGCTCGGGGCCGTCCACCTGCTGCTGCGCAGCGGGGTGGTGCGCCGCGACCGGGCGGGACCCGAGGCCCCGCCGGCCGGCGAGGCGTGGCCGACCGGCCCACCCCTCGGAGCGGACGCGGAGGGGGACCGGGCTGCGGACACACCGAGCCGGTGACCTACGCGGTCACGCCACCGTGGCGACGGCCGAGGAGTTCGACCAGCCAGACGGGCAGGAACGCGGGCCGGCGGGGCTGCCCCACCTGGTAGGGGACATAGCCCAGTGAGCCCGCGATCCTGACCTCCTCGGTCGTCTCCGCCTGGTAGACGAGCCGGCAGCGCCCCGACTCGGCCTGCGCACGCTGCCACAGGACGGGCGCCGGCTTGCGTTCCGCCTCGGTACGCGGGGTGAGGATCCGGTCGCCGAAGTCCTGCCAGGCGAAGGGCGCCGAACCGTGCCAGGTGGCATCGACCTCCTTCTTCAGCCGCGCGGCGCGCTCGGCGTCGGTCGTGCCCCAGGCGGGCGGAACGTTGGTGATGAGGCCGACCTTGATGTGGTGTTCACGCAGAGCCCGCAGATAGGCGGCAGCGCCCGGCAGATAGCTGGTGCTGCCGTCGTCCGCCGTGTGCACCAGGGTCTCGCCCAGGTCGAAGTACACGATGGGGCAGGCGCGTTGAGCGACCGTCCGCGCGGCAGCAGGTGCGCCGACGGGACCGCTCGCGCCCACGGGCGCCGCCGCGCTCATGGGGGCGCAGAGCACGGTCGACGCCAGGGCTGCGCCCAGCGCGAGGCCCGCTCGGCCCCAGCCCTTGGAGATGGATCGGTCCATGGCGTCGTCCCCCATCGTTGTGCGCGCCGTTGCTGCGCGTCTGTCCTGTGCATGACATACCGATGCCGCAAAGTCTCTCACGCGATGGCCGAAAACACGGGACGTTTCCCTTTCACCCATGTGATCCGTCGGCCGTCGACATCAACCGGTGACCGTCTCCTTGCGCAGCCCCAGGTAACTCCAGTGCACGCCTGAACGGCCGTGCGGATCCGCTCGTTCGCCGAGGTGGACACGGGCCAGACCGTGACGCCGGGCGAGTCGCACGGTCTCCTCGGGCGTCACATCGAACATCCGCCGCCCCGCCGGGACCGGGCCGTGCCGCAAGGACAGGACCACAAATCCTCCGACCCCGAGCAGATCGGCGATGCCCGCCATGGCCGACGTCCGCTCCCGGTCGTCCAGATGCATCCATACGGCTGTCATGAGGACGAGATGGAACCGCCGGCCGCGACTGCGCAGCACCGCGAGCTCCGGCAAGGAGTCGTCAACCCACTCGATGGCCTGATCGGCGTGGATCCGCCGACCCAGGGAGCGCAGTTCCGCCGTCGGCTCCACGGCCGTGACCCGATGCCCGGAGGCGGCCAGGGCGGCCGCGTCACGGCCACTGCCCGCGCCGATGTCCAGGATGTCGCTGGGCGGGGAAGGGAACAGATGGAGCACATCGCGGTGGACCTCCGCGAAGGAGACGCTCTCGTACTGGGCGACGAGCACGTCGGCGGCTTCGGCGTAACCCGCGGTGCCGGCCGGGGTGTTCGGATGGTTGATCATCGCAGCAGTGTAACGAGCGGTCGTACAACGTCACCTGATGGCCAGTCAGGTTTGATGGGCGCAGGCGGCCGCGCCGGTCGTCACCACCGCCGGCGCACTGTGGCTTTGGTGCCGGTCACCAAAGTGGCCGGCGGAACGTCGTCGGCCACCACGGCGCCCGCGGCGATGACAGCATCGCGGCCGATGGTGACGCCGGGCAGGATCGTGGCGCCGGCGCCGATCCACACGTTCTCCGCCACGTCGATCGGCGCGCCCGTGAGGTACAGCCGGCGCTCCGCGGGATCCACGGGGTGGCCGCCGGTGATGAACGTGACCTTCGGCCCGACCATCACGCGCTCGCCGAGCCGGATGCCCGCGTAATCGAGGAAAGTGCAGTTCTGATTGATGAACACGCGCTCGGCGAGGTCGAGATGGAGGCCGTGGTCCGTGAAGAACGGCGGGTAGATCGTGACGCGCGGCGGCAGGGGCTTGCCGAGGATCTGCTCGAACAGCTCCGCCTTGCCCGCCTCGTCCTCGAAGGGCAGGACGTTCAGGCGTGAGGTGAGCTCGGTCACCCGCAGGACCCTGGCGGTCATCGCCTGGAACTCGGGGCTGTGGATCCGCATGAGCCGATCGCTGGTCATGTCGCGATCCTTTCTGGTGGTGGGCAACTGGCCGCCCAACCAAGGGCGTTGGCGGCATGGGCGAGGAGGGGTGGTTCGCAGCCGGGACGGTCTTGTGAGCGCGCGCGGGGGTCGTCACTCCCGTCGTGCCGCGCCCGGCACCGCCCAGGACGGGAGCCAGGCGGTCTGGGGGAGGGCCGGCAGCCCGGCAAGGTGGGTGATGATCCCGCGGAGCCCGGGGTGTGGGTTGGTGCTGGGCAGGATGAGTGAGAGCGGGTACGCGAGGATCGGGTCCACCACGGGGATCCGGCGCAGGTCGTGGTGGGTCGGCCAGATGTAGCGGTCGCGCGCTCCGACCAGGGTGGCCACGTCCGCCGAGTCCGCGAGGGTGTCCAGGAGTACTTCGTCGCCGAAGTGCGGGCCCGCCGCGTCGATCCGCAGGTCGAAGGCGGTGGTGAGCTCGTCGTAGAACTCCGCCCATTCGCTCCCTGGTGCGATGCCGGGCACCCAGATCCGGTGCTTGCGCAGCTGCCGCGGAGTCACCTTGCGCGCCCCGGCGAGCGGATGTCGCGGGCCGACCAGAAGGTCCAGCGGGGAGTGGAACGCGTGGATCATCTGGACGCCGGGCGGCAGCGCGGCGGGGTCGGTGACGGTGCGGAACGACGCGTCGACGTCGCCCGCCTCGACGGCGGCGACCGCCACGCGCGGATCGTTGGCGCGGAGAGTCACCACGTCGAGGTCGATGCCGGGATGGGAGCGCCAATAGTCGTGCAGGACAACGGCTTGCGCGCTCCGCAGTCCGAGAACGTCGATCCGCAGGGCGCGGGAGCCCGGCCTGACCGCGGCGACGGCGCGCTCGACGCCGGCAACGATGCCCCGCGCGTGAGGAAGGAGCGCCTGACCGTCCAGCGTCAGCTCCACTCCGCGGGTGGTACGCGAGAACAGGCGCACCCCCAGCGAGCGCTCCAGGGCCGCGATCCGTTTGGAGACGGCCTGCTGCGTTACGCCCAGCTCGTCGGCCGCATGCTGGAACTGTCCGAGCTCAGCCGCCCGGACAAACGATCGCAACGCCTCGGTGTCCACGCGCCCATCGTAGGCAACCACAACCAAGGGTTGTGGCTGTGAGCGCCGGGTTGTTCGTGGTGCCGTACGGAGCGGCCGCCACCTGCGGGTGTTCAGCGGGCGTTCAAACGAAGCGTTGTCACCGGCAGCGCGCGGCACGTGACCCCTTCGGCTTCCGATTCCCACCCTCGCGACGCGACGGGGCATGCGCGCAGCGAGCCCTAACGCGACGGAGCATGCAGCAGCGAGCCGTAACGCGTGGCCCGTACCCGCGGCTCCCTTGCGCGTGCCCCTATAGCGCGTGCCCGCATGGCGCGTGCCCTCGGTGCGCGTGCCGCATGGCGCGTGGCCCCGAACGGGTGGACTCGCCGCAGGGCGACTCGGGCGGGGGCCCTCGCGACGCCGGCCCGTGGTCATGCTGCACTCCGTCCCATGACCGTGACTGAAAGAGGCGTCCTCGCATGCGTCGAACCCCCCGCCGTCGGCTGTTCGCCACCGCGCTCCTGGTGGCATCCGTTCTGGCCCCGATGACACCGGCTTCCGCCGTCACGAACGGCACCGTGAGTGGAGCCCGGCACGACCAGGACGACTACGCGCCGGGCGGCCTCGGCCCGAGCCTGACCGCCCGGCTGGACAAGGCGATCGAGGACGTCAGGCAGCAGGCGAACATCCCGGGGGTCGTCGTCGGCCTGTGGATGCCGGGCAAGGGAAGTTACGTACGTGCCACCGGCGTCGCCAACACCGACACCGGCCGGCCGATGACCACGGACTCCTACGTCCGGATCGGCAGCGAGACCAAGACCTTCACGGTCACCGCGCTCCTGGAGCTCGTGGACGACCATCGGATCGGGCTCGACGACCCCATCTCCAAGTACATCCACGGCGTGCCGAACGGCAACCGGATCACCCTGCGCCACCTCGCCGAGATGCGCAGCGGCCTGTTTCCCTACAGCTCCGACCCGGACTTCGTCCACGACCTGCTGAGCGACCCGAAGCGGCCCTTCACGCCGCAGGAGTTGCTGGCGTACGGGTTCAGGCACCCGAATACTTCCGCGCCGGGCGAGCAGTTCCAGTACTCCAACTCCAACCTCATCCTCCTCGGCCTGGTGATCGAGAAGGTCACAGGTCACCGGCTGGCCGACGTCATTCACCATCGGGTGCTGCGGCCGGCCCACCTGGACAACACGCTGTTCCCGCGGGGCGCGGAGTTCCCGATGCCCCACCCGCGCGGTTACACCAACCAGACGCTGAGCGGCGAGGTCGCCGACGCCACTGACTGGAACCCCAGTTGGGCGTGGGCGGCAGGGTCGATGATCTCGGACCTGCACGATCTGCGGCACTGGGCGAAGACGGTGGCCACCGGAGAACTGCTCAGCCCCCGCACCCAGGCCCAGCGGCTCAAGACACTGCCGACCGGTTTCCCCGGCACCAGCTACGGGCTCGGCATCCTGACCACCAACGGGTGGATCGGGCACAACGGTTCCATCCCGGGATACGAGACCGTGACGGTCTATCTCCCCTCGCAGAAGGCCACCCTGGTCGTCATGATCAACACGGACATCACCGTCGACGGTCAGGAGCCGTCCACTCTCCTGGCCCGGGCGATCACGGCGGTCGCCACCCCGGACAACGTCTATGACGGCGCGGTGGTGGCGAACTGAGGTTTGTCGACGTGACGCGTCGGTGAAGTCCGGGCCCGGCCGACGGGCCCGGACTTCTTCGTTCCGCCGAGCGGGACCGGGAGCCGCCCCGGCCGGTGTGCGGCGCGGTGGCCGGTTCGGGCGGCCGGCGACACCCCGGCCGGTTCAGGCGGTGGGTTTGTGCCAAGTCAGCGAGTAACGGCGAAGCACATGGCGGCGATAGCGCACGCCGGGCAGCAGCTGTCGTGCGGCGGCACGTACCTGTCCATAGCTCATCCGCGGGTCGGCGACCGGCATGCCCTTCGGCGCCCTCGCGTGACGCAGGACCTTCGCGACGCGTACGACAGGAGCCGCCGCGATCAGGGTCGCCCAGTCCCGCACTCCCGCCTCGCGCGCCAACCCGACCACCATCAACGTGCCGCCAGGACAAAGGAGTTCACGCATGCGCACAAGCGCGGACTCGAAGTCCATGTGATGGATCGTGGTCACCGAGCAGATGAAGTCGTAACCCCCGACGGGCAGGTCGGCGGCGAGGAAATCGTCCTCGACGAAGGTGAGGCCGAGGTCGCGGCAGTCGGCGGCGAGCTCGCGCGCGCAGGCGATCATCTCCGGTGACCTGTCGATCCCCGTGACGCGCTCCGCCCGCTCGGCGAGCTTTCGCGCGAGCAGTCCGTCCCCGCAGCCCACATCCAGCGCGGCCTCACACCCCGGCGGCACGGCACGGAGAATGCCGGGGTGCCGGGCGACGTTGGTGTTCCAGTACGGCGTGGGATCGGCCGGTGGCATGGGGATCTCCTGTCCGGTCATCTGGGGGGCTGCGTTCCTGAGGATGCGGCCGCGCGGGGCCTTGCGGCATCGGTGCGTGCGACGACAGTAGGCCACCCCCGGCCTGGGTCGCCCCCGGCCTGGGTCGCCCCCAGCGCCGTGGGTCGCCCCCAGCGGTGTGCGGCACCTCCTGCGGCGCGGCCTGGGTCGCCCCGCGCCGCGTGGTCACCCCCGCCGCGTGGGTCCCTCACCTCGCGGCGGGACCTACGCCCGGGTTTGGCGCCGGGCCATCGCGGTCATACGGCGAAAGCGACGCCCCCGGGCCCGCGCCCGGCGAAGCCGCCCGCCGCCCCCGGGCCGGCACCCATATCCCGACGTACGAAGAAAGCCTGAGCACAGACGTGAGCACGCAGACAGAACAGCCGGCGCCGAGCGCGCCCGAGGCCCCGGCCACGCTCAAGCGAGCGCTCGGCACACCGCTGCTGTACTTCTTCATCCTGGGAGACGTCCTGGGCGCAGGCGTCTACGTCCTCATCGGGCAGGTGGCGGCGAAGTCCGGCGGCGCCGTGTGGGTGCCGCTGGCCGTCGCCCTCGGCCTCGCGCTGCTGACTGCAGCCTCGTACGCCGAGCTGGCCACCAAGTACGCCCGCGCCGGCGGAGCCTCGTACTACGCGACGCTGGCCTACGGCCCCTTCGTCGGCTTCTTCACCGGGTTCTGCATGCTGGCGGCCGGCATCGTCTCCGTGGCGGCCCTCGCCCGGGGCTTCGGCGGTACCTACCTCACCGCGTTCGTGCACCTGCCCGTCGCGCTGGTGGCGGTGCTCTTCCTCGCTGCCCTTGCCCTGCTCAACGCCCGCGGCATCAGCGAGTCCACCCGCGCCAATGTGGTGGCCACGGTCATCGAGACCAGTGGCCTGCTCCTCGTCATCGGACTCGGCGTGTGGCTCGTCGTACGCGGCGACGGCGACCCGGGGCGGTTGGTCCAGCTCGGCACCCCCGAGCACGGGCCGGTGGCCGCCGCGCTCAGTGGCGCGGTGCTCGCCTACTACTCCTTCGTCGGTTTCGAGACGTCCGTCAACGTGGCGGAGGAGACCCGCAACCCCCGGCGGGCCTATCCGCGCGCGCTCTTCGGCGCCCTCGGCACGGCCGGGCTCATCTACGCCGCTGTCGGAGCGGCGGCATCCGCGGCCGTGCCCACCGGCGTCCTGGCCGGCTCCGACGGACCGCTTCTTGAGGTCGTCCGGGCGGCGGGGGCGGTACCCGAATGGCTGTTCTCGGCGATCGCGCTGGTCGCGGTGGCGAACGGGGCACTGCTCACCGGCATCATGTGCTCGCGCCTCGCCTTCGGCATGGCCCGCGAACGCCTGCTGCCCGCATTCCTCACACGGGTGCTGCCCCAGCGCCGCACGCCGTGGGCCGCCATCGCCGCCACCACGGCCCTGTCCCTGGTGCTCGCCCTCACCGGCGACATCGAGACGCTGGCGGCGACCTTGGTACTGCTCCTGCTCGTCGTGTTCTTCACGGTCAACACCGCGGTCCTGGTCCTGCGCCGCCGCGATCACTCGGGCAACCCGGACCACTTCCGTGCCCCGGCGCTGATCCCGGTCCTGGGCGCCCTCTCCTGCGTGCTGCTCGCCACCCAGGTCGACGCGGCGGTGTGGCTGCGCGGCCTCGTCCTGCTGGCCGTCGGCGCGGCGCTCGGGCTCGTCTCCACAGTGGTCTCCCGGCGCAAGCGCACGGAGGCGGAGGCGGCGGCGTCCGAGACCGCTGGGGCATCCAAGACCGCTGGGGCATCCGCTGTACCCGGGGTGCCCGAGACCGCGACGCAGCCGCGGGACACGGGCACGGCGCTGGACTGACGACTTGCCCGAACGGTCGGTGCGGCCGATGTGACGATGCGGCGGCCGGTTGCGGGCCGGGACGATCCGCGCTGTCGTGGTCAGGGAGGCCCAGTGCGCCGTACGGGACCGAAGGCCGAAGGCGAGACGCGGACCGTGCCGGGCCGGCGCGCCCGGCTCGTCCACGGTGCGCGCACCCGTACCGCGCTGGAGCGCCCCGGCTCGTCCACGGGGCCGCAGTACGAGGGAACGGCGCCGGGGCCGGTACGGACCCTCCACGCCGCCCCGTGTAGGAACGCCGCCGACGGGAACCGGGAGAGCGGCGGCACACCTGGCCTCATGACTGCTGCCACACGGCGGCACACCTCTGCCACAGGGCGGCACACCGCACCTCACCCCCGGGAGCGCAGCATGAACCCTCGACGGAATCGTTTCGAAGGCCGCACCGCACTCGTCACCGGGTCCTCGCGGGGCCTCGGGCTCCTGATCGCCCGGGAGCTGGCCGCCCGGGGCTGTCGTGTCATGCTCTGCGCCAGGGGTGCCGAGGAGCTGGCCGCCGCGGAATGGAAGCTGCGTACCACGGGGGGCGCGGTCGCCTCGTTCCCCTGCGACATCACCGACGGCGACGCGCCGCGACGGCTGCTCGACGCCGTCCACGAACGGTTCGGGCCGCTGGACATCCTCGTCAACAACGCCGGCATCATCCAGGTGGGCCCGATGGAGACTTTCGAGGAGGAGGACTTCCGCGAGGCGATGGAGACGATGCTGTTCTCGCCGGTGCGGCTCTCCCTTGCGGCGCTGCCCGACCTCCGCAGGAGCGGCGAGGGAACGCTGGTGACCATCTCGTCGATCGGCGGCCGGATCGCCGCGCCGCACCTGTTGCCGTACGTCACGGCGAAGTTCGCCGCCGCCGGGTTCTCCCAGGGACTGCGCGCCGAGCTCACGGGCTCGGGCGTCAGCGTGACCACGGTGTTCCCCGGGCTGATGCGGACCGGTTCGCACACGGCGGCCCGGTTCAGCGGCCGCCCGGGCGCGGAGTACGGCTGGTTCGGCGCGGCAGCCACGCTGCCTCTGCTCTCCATGGACGCCGGACGCGCGGCCCGTGCCGTCGTGCGCGCCGCCGAACGCGGCAGGCCCGAACTCGTCCTCACCCCGGCCGCCAAGATCGGCGTAAAGCTCCAGGGCCTGGCGCCCGCCTCCATGGCCCGCCTGCTGTCGGTGGCGGACCGCGCGTTGCCCGAAGCCGGGGAACGACCGCGCCGTGACGTGCCGGGCGCCGCAGCGGCAGGACAGTCCAGGCTCCCGCGCTGGGTCACCACGCTCGGCGACCGCGCCGGCCGCCGCCTCGGCGAACCCCGCCCTCACAACTGACCCGAGCGCAAACCCCGGCCTCACAAGCGGCCGCGCGGGCAAGGCACTTGCGAGGGTGCACCGCACGCGCCCCGGCCCCAGCTCCGACCGGGCCACCGGGCAGCCCGTCCCGGCTCACGGGGTGACCGGCGCCGGAGCAATCCAGGTGCACGGGGTGATCGGCTTGAGGGACACTCGCGCGGTTCGGGGCGCCTCGGGAGCCCGCCGGCCGGTCGGCGGGCGGGCCCAACTGGTCGATACGTCAGCCGACTTCGGGCATCAGGCGTCCGTAGGGGTGTCGGTCACGGTCACGCTGACCGGTGTGCCCGCCTCGATGGTGCGGCTGACCGTGCAGAGGCGGTCGTGCGAGGTTTTCACGGCTCGGGGGAGGATCGCGCGGGCGCGGTCCCCCGACGCCCCGTCCGGGAACGCGGCGGAGAAGGCGACCGCGAGGTCCGACAGCCGGTTGCCGGACTCGTCCTCGACCTTGTTGCCCGTCACGGTGAGGGAGAACGTGACCGGATCCGCGTGGCGACTCGTGGCGACCTCGACATCGGCTGCGGTACAGCCGCCGATCGCCGCGAGGAGGAGTTCGACCGGCGTGAAGTCGGTGCCCGACCCGGTGCTGAAGGTCAGCGTGCCGCCGCGGGCATTGGTCGCGGTGAACCGGCCCGGGCCGGCCCGCTCGATGGTGACGGAACGCAATGAGTCGTTGGTCATGGCGACGACGGTAGCCTCACGCCGCACGAACCGTCCGCATGCCCGCCCGCAGTGCCGAGAACTGGGACGCGACGCGGCAGTCGTACGGCGTACGGCGTACGGTCCGCGCATCCGCCCCGCAGTGATGGGGTACGGGGCTTGCTGTACAGGGCGTCGCGAAAGCGGCCATGAGCGAAGGGCGTCGGGACATGATTCGGAAGTTGCAGGCGATCGCGCTGGACTGCGCCGATCCGGGACGGCTGGCGCAGTTCTACGCGGAACTGCTCGGCGGCCGCGTGGTCGCGGACGCGTCGGATCCCGACTGGGTGGAGGTCCACGGCTTCGAGGGGACGCCCCTCGCCTGCCAGCGGGTGGAGGGCTACCAGGCCCCCGAGTGGCCCGGCCAGCAGCGTCCGCAGCAGCTGCATCTCGACTTCGACGTGGACGACCTGGACGGCGAGGAGAAGCGGGCCATCGCCCTCGGTGCGACCGTGCTTGAGCGCACGGACCAGATCCAGTCGGACGCCAACTGGCGGGTCTACGCGGACCCGGCCGGGCATCCGTTCTGCCTCTGCTTCCACTGAATCCGCCGGGCTCCGCACGGCAGAGCCCGGAACACCGGCACTGAAACCCGGTGCAGGGACGGGAATTGCCCACTTTCGAGGGACACCGGGCTCCGGGGCGACCTCGCTACGATCGGCGGCACTCCTGGGGGCCCTGAAATTTCAGCGGCGGGGCACCTGCCTGCGCCGCCGGACCCCGGGAGCCCCACGATGCGCGGTGCCGGCACGGGCACAGCGCAGGTCACGCGAGGGAAGGCGGCCGCAGATGGCGATCCACGACAACGGGGTGCGAGCTGAGGAGATCACGGGCGCGGTGTGGGTGAAGGCGACAGCGAGCGACGCCTACAACGACTGTGTCGAAATTGCGCGGCTTCCCGACGGCGAGGTGGCGGTGCGCAACTCCCGCTTCCCCGCGGGCCCGGCGTTGATCTTCACCTCCTCCGAGCTGGCGGCCTTCCTCGACGGGGCGCGGAAGGGCGAGTTCGACGGGATGGTTGGCTGAAAGACCCCGGACGCGGGTTGTGGTGGCCACCTTGGTTCCTCAGGATGGGCGGGTACCGGCGACGGTCGCCGTGTGTGGGAGGAATCAGGGTGGCCGCACGCGTTCTCGATCCGGTTCCGGATGAGGAGCCGGAGAACCAGCTCCTGGGCGCCGCGCCGCCCGCGCGCGTACTGGGAATGAAGCTGCGGGCGATGCGGGCCGCCAAGCAGCTGCGCGGCAAGGACGTGGTGGCCGCCGGGGTGATCAGCTCGACGTCGATGCTCAGCCGGTACGAGACGGGCAGCAGGGCCGCAAGGCCCGACCTGTCGACGGTGGTGCGGCTCGCCACGTTCTACGGCCGTGCCGACGAGGAGTCGGTGCGGACCCTGACGCGCCTGTTCAACGACGCGAATCAGGGCCGGTGGTGGACGGACTACCGCGATGTGGTGGACACGTCGCTGGACGAGCTCATGACCGTGGAGTGCGCCGCCAAGGAGATCCGTACGTACTCCGGCTCACTGGTGCCCGGGCTGTTGCAGACCCCCGACTACGCCCGCGCCATCATGCAGGTCCCCTACCTCGGCAGGCCGGACCACCCGACGATCGAGCGTCGGTGGGAGGTGCGGCGCCGCCGCCAGCAGCTGCTGGAATCACCCGAGGCGCCGGACTATTCGGCGGTGATCGGCGAGGCGGCCCTGCGTGCGTGGGTGGGCGGCCGCAAGGTGATGCGCGGGCAGTTGCGGCACCTGTTCAACCTGGCGGAGAACCGCGACCGGGTGTACATCCGGATCTTCACCGACCGGGCCTGGGAGAAGGTGTGTCCGCTGACCGTCGCGATGACCGTCTTCAAGTTCGCGGCGCCGGGCGAGCCCGACATGGTCTACAGGGAAGGGATGAACAGCGGCGGCGCCTGGCTGAGCGCCGCCGCCGATGTCGACCTGCATGCCGCGTCGATGCTGGAGCTGATCCAGCACAGTCTCGGCAAGGAGGAGACGCTGACCCGGCTGGACCGGCTCATCAGGGGCTTCGCCGACGAACGCTAACCCCGGACGATTTTGCCGATCCCGCCGTACTCGATCCACTCCTGGGTGGCCTGACGCGGCGCGATGTCGGTGTCCGGGTACCAGGTGGACACCTCGACGGGCTCCTCGGCCTTCTGAAGGATGAGACCGTCGAAGTAGCGCCTGACCTCCGCCGTGGAGCGTACGCGTCCCCAGGTGCCACCGGTCGCCCGGCGCATGAACTCGGTTACGCTCTCGCGCAGTTGGGCGTTGTCACTGGTGAGCTGCGAGATGACCAGGTAACTGCCGTCGGGCAGCCGGTCGGCGACCTGCTCGACCAGCCGCCAGGGGTCGTCGTCGTCCGGAATGCAGTGCAGGACGGACACGAACAGGGCGGCTACCGGCTCGCCCTCCTCCATCAGCCGGCGCACCTCGGGGCGCTGGAAGTTGCCGTCGACGTCACGCATGTCCGCTTCGATCACCGCGGTGGTCTTCAGGTCCTCGGCGAGCATGAGCCGGCCGTGCGCGTGCACGAGCGGGTCGTTGTCGATGTAGACGACCTGGGCCTCGGGCTGGGACTCCTGGGCGACCTGATGGACGTTGGGGCGGGTGGGCAGCCCGGAGCCGTGGTCGAGGAAGCGGCGGATGCCGCACTCCTGGGCGAGGTAGCGCACCGACCGGACCAGGAAGGCCCGGTTGATCAGCGCGAGTTCCCGGGTGCTCGGCGCCATCTCCAAAAGCGTCCGGCATGCGGCCCGGTCCGACTCGTAGTTGTCGGTCCCGTCGATGAGGAAGTCGTACATGCGCGCCACGCTGGGGGTGCTGACATCGATGGAAATGGCTCTCTCCCTCTTCAGGCGCAGCCGTGCCCAACCGGGCCGCGCACACTGCCGGTTGACAGGAGAGACATGGTAGAAGCGGGCGCGGGGCGTCGACCAGTCCGCTCGGGGGTGACAGGGGCGCACGAGGGAGCAAACCGGACGGCGGGGGAGGGGGAGTGGCCGTGGTCCGGGGGAGCTGTCAGCGCCGTTTCCCGCGTTCGCCGCGCGGCTCATCCCCTACGGAGAGGGGGACGCGGGATGCCGGGGACGCCCAGGACGCCGGCGATGCGGAGGGCGGGGGTGTCGTGCGGGAGGTGAGAAGGCGTATCGCGCCGCCGAGCCGAACGGTGAACTCCGGCACATCCATCCCCATCACCGCCGCCGCGTCGGCCACCGACAGTCCAACGCGGTAGCGGAGCACCAGCATGTCCGTCTGCTCCGGCGTCAACTGCTCGCCAAGCAGCGGCATTTGGGCTCTCGCCGCGATGTACGAGGTGATCAGTGACCAGCATGCCGCCGTCGGCGACGCTTCCCGCAGCACGATGTGCCAGCGGGCCGCCAGGTTCTCCAGCGCGGCCCGGACGGTGAGATCCGCTGCTTCGACGCTGTGCAGCCGGACCCGCGCGTAGCGGAGGTAGATGCCTGCGTACCGCGTGCGGAACGCGTCGAAAGCGACCCGCCGAGCGTTCGCCGCTCCGAACGCGCAGGCGCCGGGGCGCCGGCCAGGATCGAGGCGGCGGGGCGGCAGGTCTCGGAGTTCTGAGGGGTGGTGGAACCGTCCCGATGGCATCGCGGCTCCTCGCGGGCGGGGTGGGCAGGGTCCGATGAGGCCCGCCGGGCGGCTCTCGCACCATGACCGAAAACCGTGGCGGCCCTCCTGCGGGCAGCCCGGACATGGGCCACGAACGCAGCCGCCCCGCCGGGGGCACCCGGCGGCGGACCACCTGCGGGTGATCCGCAGGTAATCAGCACCGCGTCGGCGTTGCCATGACAGGAAATCCCTGAAAGTGGAACGGGAACTTCTCCCGGCACCCCTCTCCCATCGTCCCAATCCGCCCCGTAGCTGTCGCCCGCAGTCATGGGCCGGGTCCGTCTGATCGCGTGAGGTCAGGTTCGATCAGGAACCGGTGCTCTTCGCGGCGACGGCGTCGGCTCTTTGTGCAAGCCGGCCTCCGTACGCGCACCCCGATGCAACCCGAACGTATGAACATAGGAACACCGTCACCAACGCTTCCCGCAATTTCACGCAGGCGCAGGCGCAGGCGCAGGCGACGCAGGCGGCTTCGGCTGCGACACCTGCACCGCCCGAACGGGTTGGGTAGCGTGAGGCGTTCGCATGTTCCCCCGCCCCATGGAGTGGCCCATGTACGTTCGCCGGATCGTTCCCAACTTCCAGTCCGAAGGCCCGGCCCTCGCCGAGAGCGCCGACTTCTACGGTGCGCTCGGCTTCGAGGAAGTGATGAATCACGGCTGGATCGTCACGCTCGCCTCAACGGACAACCCCGCCGTGCAGTTGAGCCTGATGTCCAAGGACCGGACGGCTCCCGTCGCGCCGGACGTGAGCATCGAGGTCGAGGACGTGGACGCGGTGCACCGGGCGATGGTGGAGCGGGGCGCCGAGATCGTCCATCCCCTGACGGACGAGGACTGGGGTGTGCGCCGCTTCTTCGTGCGCGACCCGAACGGCCGGGTGATCAATGTCCTCAGTCACCCCTGAGCGTGGGCGGGGCGTGTCCGTGGTGCGGCCGAACGCCCCAGGTACGCAGGCCGTTCATGTGGCCGCGCCCTGTGCGCGAGCGGGGGCGGGCGACGGCCGGGGTGTGGACACCGACAGGGCCGTGAGGTAGTCGCGCAGGGCCTTTCCTGCGTGGGACAACGGGAAGCGGGCGCCCAGCTGTCCGTCGGGACGAATGACGAAGCCGGTCGGCCCCTCGGGGCGGTAGAGCCGCGCGAACTCGCCCGCCGCGTCCAGGTATCCGGGCACCGGCAACCATGTCGGGTCCCACAGGTCCGGTGCCGTACCGGACACGTCGGCGCTCCTGGCCGGGGCGACGATCGCGACGGTACGCGACCCGGGGCGTGCGGGGGAGAAGCCCCCCGCCCCGAGAGCGATGGCCGATATGACGGCTTCGGCAGCTTCGGCAGCTTCGGCAGCTTCGGCGGCTTCGGCGGCTTCGGCGGCTTCGGCGGCTTCCGCGGCCTCGCTCGCCGCGGTGGCTTCGGCCGGGGATCCCGCATCGGCCGGGACGGGCAGATACAGGAGCACGATGTGCCCCGGGCACCCGCGCAGGATGTCGAGCAGACGCAGCCGGTAGGCGGTCAGGGGCGGTGCGGCCAGCCCGCCGCAGTCCGGCGCGCGGTCGCCGGGCTGGGGCGCGTCGGCCGGTCCGTACGGGCTGCCGGCCAGCGGACCGCCCCGGTACCCCACCAGCAACTGTGCCTCGCGGAGCATCAGGGACTCCGGGTCACCGGGGGCCGCCTGGACGCCGTGCACGGCATGCCGCACCGTGCGTCCCACGACCTCTTCGCCGACCGGACGGCGCTCGGCGTCGTAGCTGGCGAGCAGGGCGGGGGCCGCCGCGCCCCGGACGACGAGTGCGATCTTCCAGGCCAGGTTGCAGGCGTCCTGGATGCCGGTGTTCATACCCTGGGCGCCGGTCGGCGGGTGGATGTGGGCCGCGTCGCCGGCGACGAAGACGCGTCCCTCGCCGTAGCGGTCCACGATCCGATGGCTGATGCGGAACACCGAGGACCAGCGCATACGGGACAGGGTCGTCGAGGCGGGGGCCAACCGGTCCACGACGGTGCGGATGTCGGACAGCTCCGGGGCGCCGACGGCCCCACCCAGGCCGTGCGCCACGTCGTCGGCGTCCGCGTCCGTACCCGCCGTCGCCGCGGCGAGGTCCTGGTCCGGCCGCTGCACGGACCGCCGGCCGGCGAGTTCGGCCGACAGGTCTGCGGGGGCCCGCATCGACAGACGGTACCGGGCAGCGCCCGGCAGCGGGACACACACCAGGACGTCGTCGACGGAGCCGTCTTCGGCATGATGGCTGGAACGCACGCTGTAGCTGGGCGGCAGGTCCCAGTCCACTTCGACGTCGGCCAGCATGAACTCCTGGGGGAACGCCCCGCCCTCGTAGGAGAGCCCGAGCCCCTTGCGCACCGTGCTGTGCGCGCCGTCGCAGCCCACGACATAGCGTGTCCTGAACTCCTCCTGGGCGCCGGACGCGGTACTCAGCAGCGCGGTCACCCCGTCCTTGTCCTGATGGAAGGACAGGAGTTCGGTGCCGCGTTCGACGACCGTGCCCAGCCCCGTCAGGTACTCCTCCAGGAGGCGTTCCGTCTCGTACTGCGGCAACGCGGCGAATCCGTACGGTACTTCGGGCGGCAGGGCGAGGTCGACGCGTGCCTGTTCGGCGCCGTTGACGTATGTCAGCTGACCGCGCAACGGGACGGCGGCCTCCAGAACGTCGCGCACCAGACCCATCCGGTCCCAGATCTCCAGGGTGCGCGGCTGGATGCCCACGGCTTTGGCATACGGGAGCCTGGCCGGCAAGCGGTCGATGAGCCGGCAGCGCACTCCGTGCCGGGCGAGCTCGGCCGCCGCGCTCAGACCGACCGGGCCTGCGCCGACGATCAGCGCCGAGGGGGTGTCGGTATGTGCCATGGGTGCCTCCCCGGTGTGCGGGCCCCCGGACGCGATCCGTATTCCATTGTCGCCCTGAGCCACGCGGACGGCGAGGCGAGCCGGACACCGAGCGCGCGACGAGCCACACCCGCAAGGGGCTCGGTGCGAGGGCTCGGGACGACGTCGGTCCCGTGCGACGAGCCGCACCCGCAAGGGGCTCGGCGCGACGGATCGGGACGACGTCAGTCCCGCGCTCCCCCGAAGGTGCCCAGAATCCGCTCGGCGGCGAGCGTGGCCGTCAACTCCCCGTCCCTGACCTGTTGTTCGAGGGCGGGAGCCAGCGCGCGGACGGCCGGGTCGGAACGCAGCCGGCCCAGGAGTTCGTCGCGCACCATCGTCCACGTCCAGTCGACCTGCTGGTCACGGCGTTTCGCGGCCAGGCGGCCGGTGGAGTCCATCAGGGCACGGTGTTGTTCCAGGCGTTCCCACACGGTGTCGAGGCCCTGCGATTCGCGGGCGCTACAGCTCAGTACCGGCGGCGCCCAGAAC
The DNA here is from genome assembly GCF_043200435.1 of Streptomyces sp. NPDC048416. Lineage (NCBI taxonomy): Bacteria > Bacillati > Actinomycetota > Actinomycetes > Kitasatosporales > Streptomycetaceae > Streptomyces > Streptomyces sp. NPDC048416. The sequence goes on along the minus strand of NZ_JBICXU010000027.1, from coordinate 67,032 downwards.
GCGTCCGGGCCGTGCATCAGGCGCAGCGCGCCCGCCAACTCCCGTGCCGCCGACTGGGCGTCGCGTTCGTGCGGGCCGTCCGCCTTGTTGACGGCGATCACGTCGGCCAGCTCCAGGACGCCCTTCTTGATGCCCTGGAGCTGGTCGCCGGTGCGGGCCAGCGTCAGGAGCAGGAAGGAGTCGACCATGTTCGCGACCGCGGTCTCCGACTGGCCGACGCCGACCGTCTCCACCAGCACGACGTCATGGCCCGCGGCCTCCATCACCACGATGGACTCGCGGGTCGCCTTCGCGACGCCGCCGAGTGTGCCGGCGGTGGGGGAGGGGCGCACGAACGCCGCCGGGTCGACCGCCAGGCGCTCCATCCGGGTCTTGTCGCCCAGGATCGAGCCGCCGGTGCGGCTGGAGGACGGGTCCACCGCCAGCACCGCGACCCGGTGCCCGGCCGCGGTGAGCCGGGTCCCGAACGCGTCGATGAACGTCGATTTGCCGACACCCGGCACACCGCTCACGCCGATCCGCCGCGCCTTGCCGCTGTGCGGCAGCAGCGCCGTGAGCAGTTCCTGTGCCAGGGCCCGGTGCCGGGGGTGGGTGGACTCGACGAGGGTGATGGCGCGCGCGACGAGCGCCCGCTTCCCGTCGAGGACCCCCTTCACATAGGCGTCGACATCGATCACAGCTCGTGCCCGAGGCCGACCGCAAGACGCCGCACCAGGTCGTGGGCCGCGTCCGGGATCACCGTCCCGGGCGGGAACACGGCCGCCGCACCCATCTCCAGCAGCGTCGGCACGTCCTGCGGCGGGATCACACCGCCCACCACCACCATGATGTCCTCGCGCCCCTCCGCGGCGAGCTCTTCCCGCAGCGCCGGTACGAGGGTGAGGTGGCCGGCCGCCAGGGAGGAGACCCCGACGATGTGGACGTCCGCCTCGACGGCCTGACGGGCGACCTCACCGGGCGTCTGGAACAGCGGACCCACGTCCACGTCGAAGCCCAGGTCGGCGAAGGCGGTGGCGATCACCTTCTGGCCCCGGTCGTGGCCGTCCTGGCCCATTTTGGCGACCAGAATGCGCGGCCGGCGGCCCTCGGCCTCCTCGAAGTCGGACACCAGGGCCCGGGTGCGCTCCACGGCGGGGGATTCACCTGCTTCGTTGCGGTAGACACCGGAAATGGTACGGATCTGGCTCGCGTGGCGGCCGTACACCTTCTCCAGGGCGTCGGAGATCTCGCCGACGGTGGCCATGGCGCGGGCCGCGTTCACGGCCAGCTCCAGAAGGTTGCCCTCGCCCCCGGCGGCGCGGGTCAGCGCGTCCAGCGCGTCCTGGCAGGCCCGCTCGTCGCGCTCGGCGCGCAGCCGGCGCAGCTTCTCGATCTGCTGGGTGCGCACGGAGGAGTTGTCGACGGCTCGGACGTCGATCTGCTCGTCGGTCTCGACCCGGTACTTGTTGACGCCGATGACCGGCTGGCGACCGGAGTCGATGCGCGCCTGGGTGCGCGCCGCCGCCTCCTCGATACGGAGCTTGGGGATGCCCGCGTCGATGGCCTTGGCCATGCCGCCCGCCGCCTCCACCTCCTGGATGTGCTGCCAGGCACGGCGCGCGAGGTCGTGGGTCAGCTTCTCGACGTAGGCGCTGCCGCCCCACGGGTCGATGACCCGGGTCGTGCCCGACTCCTGCTGGATGAGCAGCTGGGTGTTGCGGGCGATGCGGGCGGAGAAGTCGGTGGGCAGCGCCAGCGCCTCGTCGAGGGCGTTGGTGTGCAGCGACTGGGTGTGTCCCTGGGTCGCCGCCATCGCCTCCACACACGTACGCGTCACGTTGTTGAACACGTCCTGCGCCGTCAACGACCAGCCCGACGTCTGCGAATGGGTGCGCAGCGAAAGGGACTTGGTGTTCTGCGGGTCGAACTGCTTGACCAGCTTGGCCCACAGCAGGCGCGCCGCCCGCAGCTTGGCGACCTCCATGAAGAAGTTCATGCCGATCGCCCAGAAGAAGGAGAGCCGGGGCGCGAACGCGTCCACGTCCAGGCCCGCCTCACGCCCGGCCCTGATGTACTCCACTCCGTCCGCGAGCGTGTACGCGAGCTCCAAGTCGGCCGTCGCACCGGCCTCTTGGATGTGGTAGCCGGAGATGGAGATCGAGTTGTAGCGGGGCATCCGCTGCGAGGTGTACGCGAAGATGTCGGAGATGATCCGCATCGACGGCTTCGGCGGATAGATGTAGGTGTTGCGGACCATGAACTCCTTGAGGATGTCGTTCTGAATGGTCCCGGCCAGCTTCTCGGGCGGCACGCCCTGTTCCTCCGCCGCCACGATGTACAGCGCGAGCACCGGCAGCACGGCGCCGTTCATCGTCATCGACACCGTCATCCGGTCCAGCGGGATGCCGTCGAAGAGCTGCCGCATGTCGTAGATGGAGTCGATGGCCACGCCCGCCATGCCGACGTCACCGGTCACCCGCGGGTGGTCACTGTCGTATCCGCGGTGGGTGGGCAGGTCGAAGGCGACCGACAGGCCCTTCTGCCCTGCCGCGAGGTTGCGGCGGTAGAAGGCGTTGGACTCCTCGGCCGTCGAGAAGCCCGCGTACTGGCGGATCGTCCACGGCTGGTTGACGTACATCGTCGGGTAGGGCCCGCGCAGGTACGGGGCGACACCGGGATAGGTGTCGAGGAAGTCGACGCCCTCCAGGTCACGGTCGGTGTACAGCGGCTTGACCGCGATGCCCTCGGGGGTCTCCCACGTCGGTTCGCCACCGTCCGTCGCCGCCCGGGCGGCGGTGCGCCATTGTTCGGCGCCGCCGTCGACGGCCGGCGTCCCGAGCTCGATCCCGGAGAAGTCGGGGATTCCCATCAGGACACTCCCATGCGGTCGAGGGTGGCGGTGAGCACGGCGACGGCGTCGCAGCCCGCGAAGACGTAGGAGTCCACTGCGGCATGCTGCCCGGGGCGGCCGGCGAGGAAGACGTGCCGCGCACCGGCTTGTGTGAGGGACCGGGCCGCTTCCTCGGCCTGCTCCTCGTACACCGCGTCGCTGGAGCAGAGACAGGCCTCCGTCGCGCCGCTGTCCTCGAACGTGCCGTCGGTGACGGACTCGATGCCGCCGGCCTGGAAGAGGTTGGCCGCGAACGTGGCCCGCGCGGTGTGGGCGCTCGCCGGGCCGAGGGTGGCCAGAAAGACGCGTGGCCTGGATCCGGTCGCCGCGAGGTGGGCGTCCGAGCGGGCACGCAGTTCCTCGTACGCCTCGTCGCGCCGCACGCGGGGCAGGCCGCCGGACGGCCGGGCGGGCGCGGGTTCGCGCTCGACGGGGCGTTCGGCGAGGTTCGGGAACTCACTGACCCCGGTGATCGGTTCACGCCGGTTGGCGAGCTTCGCGCCGCGCTTACGCCAGGTGTCCGCGAGGTCCTGGCCGAGCCGGCCCGAGCGCAGGGCCGCCGCGAGGCCGCCGAGCCCTTCGAGCCGGCGGAAGAACTCCCAGCCCGCGTGGGCGAGTTCATCGGTCAGACGCTCCACGTACCAGGAACCGCCCGCCGGGTCGATCACCCGGGACAGGTGAGACTCCTCGATCAGGATCGTCGAGGTGTTGCGGGCGATGCGCCGGGCGAAGGCGTCGGGGAGGCCGAGCGCGTGGTCGAAGGGCAGCACGGTGACGGCGTCGGCGCCGCCCACTCCGGCCGCCAGGGTGGCCACCGTGGTGCGCAGCATGTTCACCCAGGGGTCGCGGCGCGACATCATCACCGGTGAGGTCACGGCGTGCTGGACCTGCGCCCCGGCGGCGGGCGCCCCGCACACTTCGGCGACCCGCGCCCACAGCCGGCGCGCGGCCCGCAGCTTGGCGATCGTGAGGAACTGGTCCGCGCTGGCCGCGTACCGGAACTCCAGCTGCGCGCAGGCCTGTTCCACACTCAGCCCGGCATCGGTGAGCTCACGCAGATAGGCGACGCCGGTCGCCAGGGAGGCGCCGAGCTCCTGCGCGGCGGAACCTCCGGCCTCGTGATAGGGCATCGCGTTCACGGTCAGCGCCCGCAGGCCCGGGTACTGCTCGGCGCACCGCAGCGCGAGGGACGCGGCGGGCTGGAAGTCCAACTCCTCGCCGGTACGGGCTTCGTGGCCCAGCGGGTCGGCGCCGAGGCTGCCGCGCGCCGCCTCCTTGGCGACGCCCCGCTCCTCGTAGAGCCGCAGCAACTCCTGCGCGGCGGCCTCGGCATCGCGTCCCGCGTCCAGGACGACGGATGCCAGGTCGAGGTAGACCCCGTCGAGCACCGTGCCGAGGCGGGACACGGGGAAGCCTCCCTCGCCGAGCACCAGCCACAGCGAGGTGGCCCCGTTTTCGAGGTCCGCGAGCACCGTGGCGCCGTCGCCCACCGTGTGCTGCTGGCGTACGTCCCAGCCGCCCGCGGTGTTCCCCTCGGCGCGGCTCCCCCGCACGAAGGGCGCGAAGCCGGGGAAACCGGCGGACACGGCTTCGGGCGCGGTGGTGTGCGCGGTGTACAGGGGCCGGGTGCGCAACCCGTCCTCCAGCGCGGTGGACAGGGCGTCCTCCGCTGCCACGCCGGAGGTTTCCCTGCCCGACTTGCGCAGGACACCAGCCACGAGGCTGTGCCACTGCTCAAGGGTCGCGTCAGGGAACTCGGCGGCCAGAGAGAGCCCGTCGTCAGGCAGGACCGTCATGCTCGGATGCTAGGTCAGTTCCACAAAGGAGCAGCAGGGGGCAGGGCTGTGACCTTGACCTCTTTGGCGCCATGACCTCGGCGTCCTCGACGCGCGCCCGTCGTGCCGCGCGTCACGCCCGCAGGAAGGCGAGGACCGCGAGCACCCTGCGATGGGTGTCGGTCGCCGGGGGCAGATCCAGCTTGGTGAAGATGCTGCCGATGTGCTTGCCCACGGCGGCCTCGGACACCACCAGTTCGCCGGCGATCGCGCTGTTCGACCTGCCTTCCGCGATCAACGCCAGGACCTCTCTCTCGCGCGGGGTCAGCCGCTCCAGCGGATCGCGGCGGCGGCGCAGCAGGTGGCGCACGACGTCCGGATCGACGACCGTGCCACCGGCCGCCACCTCGCCCAGCGCGTCCATGAACGCCTCGATGTGGCCGACGCGGTCCTTGAGGAGATAACCGACGCCGGATCCGTCGCCGGAGTCCAGGAGTTCCGCGGCGTAGGCCCGTTGGACGTACTGGCTGAGGACCACCACGGGCAGGTCGGGGCGCCGCTCGCGCAGCCGGACCGCCGCGTGCAGCCCCTCGTCCGCAAAACCGGGAGGCATGCGCACATCCGTCACCACCATGTCCGGCGCGTGCTCGTCGACCGCGACGATCAGGGCTTCGGCGTCGCCGACGGCTGCCACGACCTCGTGTCCGCAGCGGCCGAGCAACCCGATGAGCCCTTCCCTGAGCAGCACGCTGTCCTCGGCCAGCACTATGCGCAGCGCTCTCGTCATCGGTCGGTCGGCTCGCAAGGGAACTCCACACGCAACAGGGTCGGTCCGCCCGGCGGGCTGGACAGGGAGAGTCTTCCATCAAGGACCGACACCCGGTCGGCGAGTCCGGCCAGCCCGCTCCCGGCGGCGGGGTCCGCGCCGCCCCGGCCTTCGTCGTACACCGTGAGGAACAGCCGTCCCTCGCGATGCCTGCCGCTCACCCGCGCACGGTCCGCCCCACTGTGCCGTGCGACATTGACCAGCGCCTCGCAGACCACGAAGTACGCGGCGGACTCCACGGAAGGGGGCAGCCGGCCGGGGAGTTCGACGTCGGTGTCGACGGTGACCGCCGAGCGGTCCGCGGCATCGTCGACCGCCGCGCACAGACCGTAGTCCGTGAGGACTTTGGGGTGGATTCCACGGATCAGTTCGCGCAGCTCGGCGAGTACCAGGCCCGCCTCTTCGTGGGCCCTTGCCAGCTGTTCGGCGAGCGGACCCGGCGGTACGTCGAGGCGGGCCACACCGAGCGTCAGGGTGAGCGCCACCAGCCGCTGCTGAGCGCCGTCGTGCAAGTCCCGCTCGATGCGCCGCCGTTCCGTCTCGAAGGCGTCCACGAGCCGCATACGGGACCGCGTCACGTCCGCCAGCTCCGCCCCCAACCCGCTCTCGGGCGAGGCGATCAGAAGGCGTGTCAGGTGGCCGCGGGCGCCGGCGACGATCGCCAGGACGTACGCGCCGAGGCCCAGGAGGACGAGCCCGAGCACGGCGGCGGCGAACGCCGCGGGCCAGGTGGTGACCGTCACCAGCTTGAGCACCTTGGTCTCGCGGCCGTCGCCCACGGTGGCCATGAGCAGCGGTGTCAGGGTCATGGACAGCGGAAGCAGCAGTGCGACCGTGAACGTGAGGATGTCGACGAGCCACAGACACCCCGCGAACAGCAGGGCGTAACCGAGCTCGCGCCAGGTCGCCCGTTCCGTGAGGCGTGTCGTCAGCCATGCCCGCAGCCCCACGTCACCGGGCGGCTCGTGCTGGTCGGCCGCCGGTTTCCGGTCGATCAGACGCAGCCTGCGCCGCTCCAGCGCGGCCACCGGTATCCCGGCGAGGGCCGTGGCGACGAGCAGCGGCAGCCCCACCCCGACGACGGCAAGGACGCCGCCCAGCACGGCCGGCACCACGATCGCGAGCAAGGTGGCGGCGCCCATGAACGCGCCGGTGAGCAGATAGGCGACCGAGCGCCATGGCCACGGCGACAGCAGGAAGTTCGGCCGGGCGACGGCCTGCCACACGTTCCGAGGGTGCATGGCGATCACCGTAGAAGGCCCGCCCCGGCCGACGCCATCCGTCCAGAGGGAGGAACGGAGGTATGCCTGGCCCTACCCCAGGTGTCGGTTCCGCCGTAATGCGCCGCCCCGCCTCCGTGCGATGTCGTGGAGTCCGCACGCAAGCCGCCTTCGGGGCGGCAGCCAACCACGACCACACCGGAGCCCGTCCCGTGCTGAACATAGCCCTGCGCACCCTGCACACGCGGTGGATCACCTTCGTCGGCAGCTTCGTCGCGCTCGCGCTGGGTGTCGCGCTGATGACCGCGATGGGCCTGGCCCTGTCCTCATCGCTGGACGCGCCCGACCGGAAACCGGAACGGTTCGCCGTCGCGCCGGTCGTGGTCAAGGGGGCGGACACGCTGACCGTCTCCACTGCGAGCGGCGACAGAACCCGGGCACTGCCCAGGCCGCGCCCCGTGCCCGCGGCCACCGTCGCGCGCCTGAGAAGGCTCGGTCCCGTGGTCGAGGACCGGTCCTTCGCCGTACGGGCGAGCGGCGGCCCCGACGAGCTGGTGGGCCACCCCTGGTCCACCGCGGCCTTCGCCCCGTACGCACTTCACGCGGGGCGCGCACCCCGTACGGCCGACGAGGTCGTCATCAGCGGTGACTGGGCGAAGCCGGGCCGGAGTGTGCGCACGGACCACGGCACTGTCCGCGTCGTCGGCACGGTCGCGGACCGGGGTTTCGAGAAGGCGCTCTTCTACACCGATGCGCGTGCCGCCCAACTCGCCACCACCAGCGTCCAGTTGGTCGTCGACGCGGATCCCGGGCCGGTACGCGAGGCGGTGCGCGGCAGCGGCGCGCACGTGCTGACCGGGGACGCACGCCGGTACGCCGACGCCGACCCGGACCGGGACTTGGAGGCCCTGACCGCGATGAACGCCCTGTTCGGCACCTCGGCCGCCGTCACCTGCTTCGTGTCGGTGTTCGTGGTGGCCTCCACGTTCGCCTTCGCGGTCGCCGGACGCCGCCGGGAGTTCGGGCTGCTGCGCATGGCCGGAGCGACACCGGGCCAGATCCGCCGGACGGTACTCGCGGAGGCCATGGTCGTCGGCGTGCTCGCCTCCGGCGCCGGCTGCGTTCTCGGTGGGCTGGGCGCTCCGTGGCTGGCCGCCTGGGCGGTCCGGGGCGCGGTGGCGCCGGCCTGGTTCACCATCGACGCCTCCACGTGGCCCTACCATCTGGCCTTCTGGACGGGCGTGCTCGTCGCGCTCTGCGGTGCCGTGGCCGCGTCCTGGCGGGCCGGGCGCACCGCGCCGACGCAGGCACTGGGCGAGGCCCGCGTCGACATCCGTCCGATGCCGTGGGGGCGCAGGGTGTGCGGCGTCGCTCTGCTGCTGGGCGCCGTCGTGATCCTGGGCACGGCCCTCGCCACCGACCCCGGTGATCTCCTGCACCGCAAGAGTTACGTGAGCCGGCCCATGCTGCTGATCACGGCGGTCGCGCTCTTCGCCCCGGCCGTGGTGCGTCCGCTGGTCCGTGTGCTGGCCTGGCTCCCGGCTCAACTGCCGGGCGCGGGCGGCATGGTGGTGCGTGAGAACGCCGCCGCGGACATCCGGCGCACCGCCGCGATCGCGGCGCCCGTCCTCATCGCGGTCGCCCTCGCCGGCTCGCTCCTGGGCGCCACCGCCACCCTGAACGAGGCGAAGGCCACCGAGACGTGGGCGCGGACCAGCGCCGACTTCGTCATCACTGCCGCGGACGGCGAAGGATTCGACCCCGCGACGCTGCGCAGGCTGCGCGTCATACCCGGCGCCCAGGTGTCCGCGACGTCCTCCAGCGCCGTCTACGTCCTGGAGGACGGGGTGGCGCTCATCGCATCCGAAGCCCGTGCCGGCGAACCCCGCGCGCTCGCGGCCACCACGCACCTGCCGGTCGTCTCGGGCAGCACGGCCGACCTCGACGACCAGTCGATCATCGTCACGGAGGAGTGGCAACAGCACACGGTGGGCCGGCGCGTGCGGGTGTGGCTCGGTGACGGCACGGTGAAACAGTTGAGGATCGCCGCCGTGATGAGCACCGGCACCGGCGGCAACGGCGTCTACGTCACCCCGCGCAACGCGCCGGGCGCGCCCGTGGACCGCGTCGACGTCACCGTTGCGGACGGCGTCGACCCGGGCACCGTGACCACCGCGCTGCGAGCGGCGCTGCACTCGTCGGGCGGGCACCTCCTCACCAAACGGCAGTGGGTGCAGGCGAGTTGCCCGACAACGAACCGGACGACGAGGACGGGTCTGCTCCTGGTCCTCGGCATCGCCCTCCTCTACACCGGCATCTCCATGGCGAACACCATGGTCATGGCCGCCTCCGGCCGCAGGGGCGACCTGGCGGTGCTCCGGCTGGCCGGAGCGACCCGGTGGCAGGTGCTGCGGGTGGTGGGCGGCGAGGCGCTGCTGGTGGTGGCGGTGGGTGGAACGCTGGGCCTCGGGGTCACCGTGCTCAACCTGCTGGGCATGCGGACCGCCCTGGGTCTGTTGTCGGTGAGTGCCCCGATCGCGGTCCCCTGGGCGGCCCTCGGCGCGACGGTGGCCATCTGCGCGCTGCTCGCCGTGGTCGCCTCGGTCGTCCCCGCCTCGCTCGCCCTGCGCCGCGGGGCGAGCGAGCCGGTGGGCGCGGGCGAGTGACCTCAAGCGGCTCCCCGGTGCGGCCGGTCAGGACAGGATCTCGACGTACCCGTCCGTTCCGTGCACGCGGATCCGCTGTCCGTCCCGGATGAGGCGGGTGGCCTGCCCCACCCCCACGACGGCCGGCAAGCCGTACTCCCGGGCGATCACCGCTCCATGGGTCATGAGGCCGCCGACCTCCGTCACCAGACCCGCGATCGCGACGAACAGCGGCGACCAACTGGGGTCCGTGAAGGTCGTGACCAGGATGTCGCCCGCTTCGAGATCGGCGTCCGCCATGTCGAGGACGACGCGGGCCCTTCCCTCGATCGTCCCGGCGGAGACCGGCAGGCCGGTCAGGGCCCCGGCCGGCACGTCGTCGCGCCGGTACGCCCCGTTCAACACCTCACCGTCCGATGTGAGCACCCGGGGCGGTGTCAGCGCCTGGTACGAGCGGAACGCGTCCTTGCGCTCCTGGATGAGCCGACCGTCCACCTGGTGCGAGCACACCACGTCATGCAGTTCCTGGAACGTGAGGTGGAAGATGTCCTCCCGCTCGGGAAGCACACCGGCCCGCACCAGGCGGTCCGCCTCCTCCAGCAGGGCCCGCTTGTAGACGAAGTAGCGGCTGACGACACCGTACTTGGGGTACTCCCGGTACCCGACGAAGGTTCTGACCCGGTCGATCATCCGCTTGGTCTCGTCGGCCTTCAGGTCCCCGTCCGGCAGGGCCCGCAAGCGCGACAGCACATCCTGCTCCTTCTCCAGCGCCTTTTGCCGGCCCTGCTCGAAGCGGTGCGCCGCGGCGCCCGGCCCGAAGTTCCTCACGTTGTCGAGGATCACGGGCACCAGCGTGGCGGGGCGCTCGCGCCAGCGGGGCCTGGTGATGTCGATCTCGCCGACGCAGCGCATGCCGTACCGGTCGAGATAGGCCTCGATGGCCTCGCGCGCCTCGGTGCCGCCCGTGACCTTCGCCAGGTCGTCGAGGAAGCCCTCGTCCTCGACGCTCTCCAAGAACGCGACCACCTCGGGGTGTTGGCGGACCACGTCCGCGACGTCGAGCAGCGCGAGCCCCATTTCCGACGTGATGTTGTCCGGGGCGGACAGCGTGAGCGTGTCAGCCGCGTTCTTCTCGCCCAGCCACTCGCGCAGTCTGTCGTTGAGCCACCAGGTGGCCTCCATCCCCGCCATGATCGCCTGCATGCTCAGCGGGTCACCGAGCATCCGCTTGTGTTCGACGAAGGCCTCGCGCAGGAAGTCGAAGAGCTCCGGGCCGCTCTTCGTCCGGATCTCGCGCTCCAGGGCGGCGACGGACACCTCAGTGCGTTCGATCAGTTCGGCGACGATGGCCGGGTCGGTCGCGATCGCCGGGGCCGCGCCACCCGCCGACGGTGTGCCGGGACCGGCGTCCGGGAGCGAGGGAACGAAATCGCCGCGCTCCAGGATGGTTTCCAGCGCGTCCCTGGTCAGCGGGTCGCCCCTGCCCACGAGGTCCAGGAAGCCGGCCCGGCTCGCGGGGGACGCCAGACGCCGGGTGGCGTCGACGAACAGCCGGCCGCCGGCCTCCTGCATCGGCGCCATGGCGGTGAGCTGCCAGACCGAGAGCCCCAGGGGCTTCATGGGATCGGTCATCATCTGCTGATGGCCGACGGACAGATAGACGTGATTGTCCTGGTCGCCGCTCTCGGGGACCGGGAACAGCGTCGTGATGGGCCGGCTCTGGACGATCTGGAAGCCGTCGTCGGCCAGACACCACTCGATGTCCTGCGGGCGCCCGAAGTGCGCCTCGATCCGCCGCCCGAGCTCCACGATCCCCACGGCCTGCGCATCCGTCAGCGCAGGCTGCTCCTGGCGCCGCGGATCGACCGCGACCTCCTGCGTACCGCCGGTCGGCCGGGCGTGCACGGCACGCTCCTTGGCCGCGATCGTCCTGGCGACGACTTCGCCGTCCCGCACGGTGAAGACGTCCGGGTTCACCAGGCCGGAGACCAGGGCCTCGCCGAGTCCGAACCCGGCGTCCACCGTGGCGTCCTTCCGGTTGCCCGTGACGGGGTCGGCCGTGAACAGGATGCCCGCCGCGTGCGGGAAGACCATCCGCTGTACGACCACGGCCATGCGGACCGTCCGGTGGTCGATGCCGTTGCGGTGGCGGTAGGTCACCGCCCGCTCGGTGAACAGCGAGGCCCAGCAACGGCTGATGTGCTGGAGGACCGCCGCCGGCCCCACGACGTTCAGGTACGTGTCCTGCTGTCCCGCGAACGAAGCCGTCGGCAGGTCCTCCGCCGTCGCGCTGGACCGGACGGCGTAGGCGGCGTCCTCGCCGAAGCACGTGAGCGCGCCGGTGATCGCCGCCGCGACACCGTCCGGGACGGCAAGCCCTTCGATGGTGCGACGGATCCGCGCACTGAGCGCGCGGATCGCCTCGTTGTCGTCCGGGTCCGCGCGCGACAACCGGTCGAGCTGATCGCCGAGCGACGGCTCCTGCGCCATGACCTGCCCGAAGGCGTCCGTCGTCACGCAGAACCCGGCCGGCACGCGAATCCCCTCGATCCGCGACAGCCCGCCCAGGTGCGCGCCCTTGCCGCCGACGAGCGAGACCTGCGTCTCGTCGACTTCTCGTAGATCCAGGACGTACGGGTCAGTCATCGCGATCCCTCCGAGGCTGCCGTGATCCATCGTGCCGGGGCAGGCCGATCGAATCACCGGAGCCTCCACCTCTGTCTGTGTCGAACCTCTGGCGAAGCTCTCTCGGCGGATGATTCTGCGCCGTCACCGGGGCCTTGCGGCAAGCCCCCCTGTGCGCTATACGTTGAGAGTGGCAAGGAGAGAGCTCTCTCCTTGCCTTTGCTTTTGCCGCCTGCGGCCCGGTGCTGATGGACCTGGCAGGGAACGCCCAGGGACAGGCAGGGAACGTCCAGGCACAGGCAGAAACGTGCCAGGCACGGGCATGGCACCGGCATGCGACCCCGGGGCCGGGCGGTTCGCGTGGGGGAACGGGCACGACGGTCATTTCGGACCTGTCGGCGACCTGGCGCTCGATGCGGGCCGGGCGTGACGTCGCCGTGCGAGGGGTACTGCGTTACAACGCCCGGCCGACCCACCATACTGGTCGGGCCCCGATCACCCACAGAACGAATCCATGGCCAAAAACAGCAGCTCCTCGACCACCGTCCCCGACACCGCGTGGCTGGGGCGCGGGCGCCACCTCGGGCCCGAGCCCGAGCTCGACGTCCGGCGCAACCTGATCGCCCTCCAGGCGGCCGGTGTGCTCGACGACTTCCTGGACCTCGACCCCGTCGAGGCGGCCCGCTCCACCGTCCTGCACCCGCGCGACGAGTCAGCCGACCCCGGCCCGTCGGCCCGCCGTGTCTTCGAGGCCCGCTGGCGCGTGGCCGACGGCGTCATGGTGCGGGCGCAGCTCACCACGTACGACCCCGAGTCCCGCCGCAAGGAGGGGGAGGGCGTCACCTGGGTCCTGGCCGCCGAGGCGGAGCGCGCGTGGGACATGCACTGGCCCTCGCCCGCCACCGTGTTCTGGCCCGACAGCGACCGTGTCGCCTGGGACCACGACACGGTGGCGGGCCTGCGCCTGCGGACGACGAACCACCTGCCGAAGGACGACGACGAACTGCGCCACCGGCTGCGGGACTGCGCCCGGCAGAGCTGGTTCATCCATGTCGTGGTGCACGAGGCGATGACTCCGGACGCCAAGGGGCAGCAGCCGATCTCGGCCTTCCTGCCGCCGAGCCTGCGCCACCGGGTGGTCGAGCACCGGGGCACGCCCGAGCAGGCGCAGACCGCCGACTTCGCGATGAAGCGGGAACTCGGCGTGCGGATGCCGCGCGGCGGCGCCGTCGTGCTGCCATCGGCGACCCAGGGGCCCGAGTACGACGCGGAGCGTTTCACGGTGCGCACGGTCTTCCTCGACGGTTCGCAGCCGACCGAACTCCTCGACAGGATCAAGGAGTTCGCCGTCCTGCCCCGCGCGCTGCCGGACGACGCCGAGCGGGCCCTGACGCGCCTGCGCCAGGGCTGGCACCTGCTCACGCCGGACGAGGAACTGGTGCACGCGCAGGGCATGGTCATGAAGTACGCCGAAGCGCTCGACGCCATGACCAACTCCCGTGACCTGTACCGGGAAGCCGCCGAGGCGGCACAGGCCGCACTGGCCGAGTCGGGTGGGGGAGACGGCGGCGTACTCCGGGCACCCGTGCCGCGGCCCCTGAAGGCGGACGGGTCGCCGCTGACCGCCCTCACGAAGGCGTTCGGACGCTTCCGCGATCCCAACAAGTAGCAAAGCGGGGCCGGTTGCTTCTTACGGCTAGGGGGTGTCTGGTGGATCAGGGTCGGTCAGGGTGCGGCGCCTGGTGCGGTGCATCGCAAGGCGCCGGAACGTCGTGATAGCGGAGCTATCGGGGCGTTTCGGCAACGCCGCGAGGTGCCGTGCCAGGCGCCGCACCCCCGGCCATGATCCACCAGACACCCCCTAGCTCGGGTCGGCCGGCCTCTCCTCGGACGCGGCCACCCGACGGCAGGCGTCCAGGAGCGCGGCCAGGCGGCGCGACGGCGGATCGGGGCGGACCGCGAGGCACGTCAGGACCGAAGGAGCGGGTGCGGCGAACCGGCGGAAGGCGATGCGGGACCCCGGCTCGACGGCTGCCTGCGCCGCGTAGAACACCGTCCAGTTCGGCCGCCCCGATCCGATGGCGGCCAGCGCGTCCTGGTCGCAGGTGAAGGCCGGCCCGAGCATCGGCTCGAAGCCTGCGGACCGGCAGGCCTCGACGACCGTGTCGTACAGGTGGGGATTGTCCTGCCGTGCCGTGATCCGCAGCGGCAGGCCGGCCAGGTCGGCGAGGTCGATCTCGTCCCCGCCGGCCAGGGCGTGGCAGGCGGGCAGCGCCGCGACGAGGTCGTCGCTCCACAGCGGCAGGAGTTCCAGATCGGGGCTGTGGTCGGCGCCGCGGATGAACGCGGCGTCCCACGCGCCCTCCCGTACGCGCCGCAGGCGCTGTGCGGCCGGCGCGCCGTGCAACTCCACGCTGAGATCGGGGGCTTGCTCGCCGAGAACGGTGAGCAGCTCGTCCAGACGCGAGCCGAGGCCGATGTTGGTGCCCACCCGCAGAGTCGTCTCGTCCTCGCCGCGCAGGGTGCTCATCGCGTCGAGCGCCGCCCGCTCGGCGCGTATCAAGGCGCGGGCGCGGGGCAGGAAGGCGCGCCCGGCCGGCGTCAGCGTCACCGTGCGCGTGGTGCGGTCGAACAGGTCCAGGCCGAACTCCCGCTCCAGGCGCCGGATCTGCTGGCTCACGGCGGGCTGTCCGATGTGCAGGCGCGCCGCCGCACGGCCGAAGTGCAGTTCCTCGGCCACGGCCACGACGTAGTGCGCTTGGCGCAACTCCACTGTGCGCCACCCCCATTCATCACGATGACTGATCGGACGATAGCGGATCACCCCTTGGTCCCGCTCGGCAACTGCGCTGGAATGAGGGACATCGGAGCAGGTCAGGGCAGGGTCCGGGGAGCGGGCCCGTCGCGGGAAGGGGTACGGCGATGGCGTTCGCCATGGTGCGCGGCAACCGGCTCGCGTACGAGGATCACGGGGCCGGCCGGCCGCTGGTGTTCCTGCACGGGTGGGGGACCAGTGGGCGGGTGTGGGATGCGCAGGCCGTCGACCTGGTGGCCGACCACCGGGTGATCACACTCGACTTGCGTGGCTGCGGACGCTCCGACCGGCCCGCGACGGGCTACACGATCGCCGAAGTCACCCGCGACGTACTGGAGTTCCTTGATGGGGTGGGCGTCGAACGGCCCGTGCTGATCGGATCGTCGATCGCCGGGTCCTTCCTCGTCGAGGCGGCGCTCGCCGCGCCCGACCGGCTCGGCGGCATCGTGCCGGTCGACGCGGGGGTGCACCACTTCGTCGGCAGGCACAAGGAGATCGACCAGCTCCTGGCCGCCCTGCGGGCCGACCGGGCGGGCACTCTCGCGGACTTCGTCCCGCGCTGGTACCGGCCGGACGCGGCCACCGCCCTCATCGACCGGACCGTCCGGCAGATCCTCGACGCCGGCTGCCTCATCGACGGGCTGCTCGTCGACCAGGCCGGCTACGACCCCCGCCCCCGGCTGGGCGGGATCACCGTCCCGACCCACTTCCTGCACGGCGAGCTGGACACAGAGGTGCCGCTGAGCATCCCGCAGGAATGCGTGGAGCTCATTCCCGGAGCCCGGATGACAGTCGTCGAAGGCGCCGGCCACATGGCGCAACAGGACCGGGCGGACCTCTTCACCCGTGCCCTGCGCGACGCCCTGCGGTGACTTCTTCCACGCGCCGTGGGCCCAGCACCACCCCCCATACGCACGACGAAGGAGAACGAGTGATGTCGGACAACCGTGTCATCGTGGTCACCGGCGCGACCGGCCGCCAAGGAGGTGCCACCGCCCGCGCCCTGCTGTCCCGCGGACGGACGGTGCACGCGCTGGTGCGCGACCCCGGCAAGCCCGCGGCGCTGGCACTGAAGGAGGCCGGAGCGGTCCTGGTCCAGGGCGACCTGGACGAGTACGCCTCGATCGAGCGCGCACTGCGCCGTGCGTACGGTGTGTTCAGCGTGCAGACCTTCACCGGGCCCGGCGGTCTGGCCGGCGAGGTGCGCCAGGGCAGGGCCGTCGCCGATGCGGCCGCCCGCGCCGGCGTGGCGCACTTCGTGTACAGCTCCGTCGACGGCGCCGACCGGCCCGGAGAGGTCGAGCACTTCGCGAGCAAGGGCGAGATCGAGCGGCACATCGCATCCCTCGGCCTGCCGGCGACGATCCTGCGGCCTACGTTCTTCGTCACCAACTTCGAGCACCTGGGCCCGCAGTGGCAGAACGGCGAGCTGGTCTTCACGTTCGCCCTGGCCGCGGGGACAAGCCTCCAGATGATCACTCCTGAGGACATCGGGGCCATCGCCGCCGAGGTGTTCGACTCGCCGGACGACTACCTGGGACGCGCCGTCGAGATCGCCGGGGACGAACTGACCGGGCCGCGGATGGCCGAGGTGTTCGCCCGTGCGGCCGGTCGCCCCGTGCGGTTCGTCCCCCAGCCGATCGAGCAGATCCGTGCCGTCAGCGAGGAGACGGCGGCCATGTTCGACTGGTTCGCCACCGTGGGCTTCCGGGCGGACCTGCCTGCTTTGCGCGCCCGGCACCCCTATCTGACGACGCTCAAGGCGTGGGTGCGCGAGCACTGGTCCGTGCCGGTGGAACCGGGGGAGCCCGTCTCCTGAGAGCTCCCGGAACCGGTGGGAGCGACGCCGTGGGCGCGCCGCTCCCGACCGCACCAACTGCGCCGCCGGAAGCGGCAGTTGCTTGTCGTCGGCGCCCGCGGAGCGATCGGCGGTCAGTGGCTCCCGGTGAGTTCGCCGCTGAGCTTTTCGTGGATGTGGGCGCTCGGCTGGTTGAGGCCGACGATCTCAACGGACTTGCCGCGCTGGGCGTACTTGGTCTCGATGGCGTCGAGCGCGGCCACGGACGAGGCGTCCCAGACGTGGGTGTCGGAGAGGTCGATGACGACCTTCTCGGGGTCGGTGGCGTAGTTGAACCGGGTGACGAGATCGTTGGAGGAGGCGAAGAAGAGTTCGCCGGTCACGCGGTAGACGACCTGGGTGCCGTCCGGGTCGACGACGGCGGTGACGTCCGCGAGGTGGGCGACCCGCCGGGCGAAGATCACCATCGCGGTGACCGTGCCGACGACGACACCGATGGCCAGGTTGTGCGTGGCGACGACGACGGCGACGGTGAGCACCATCACTGTGATCTCCCCGACCGGCATCCGCCGGAGCGTCCTGGGCGCGATGGAGTGCCAGTCGAACGTCGCGAACGACACCATCACCATCACCGCGACGAGAGCGGCCATCGGGATGTCGGAGACGACCGGGCCGAAGACGATGCACAGCACCATCAGGAACGTGCCCGCGAGGAACGTCGACAGACGCGTACGGGCGCCGGACACCCGTACGTTGATCATGGTCTGGCCGATCATGGCGCAGCCGCCCATGCCACCGAAGAATCCGGTGACGATGTTGGCGATGCCCTGGCCGATGGACTCGCGGGTCTTGTTGGAACGCGTGTCGGTGATGTCGTCGACCAGCTTCGCCGTCATCAGCGACTCCATGAGACCCACCAGCGCCATGGCGAGCGCGTACGGGGCGATGGTGGTGAGGGTGTCGAGCGTGAACGGCACGTCGGGCAGGCCCGGAGTGGGCAGCGAGGAGGGCAGTTTGCCCTTGTCGCCGACGGTGGGCACCGCGATCGCGGCCGCGACCGTGATGACGGTCAGGATCACGATGGAGACCAGCGGAGCCGGGATCGTCCTGGTGACCTTGGGGAACAGCACCATGAGGACGAGCCCGCCGATGATCAGCGGGTAGACGGCCCAGGGCACGTCGTGCATCTCCGGCACCTGCGCCATGAAGATGAGAATCGCCAGGGCGTTGACGAACCCGACCATCACCGAGCGAGGTACGAAGCGCATCAGCCTGGCCACCCCGAGCGCGCCGAGCACGATCTGGAGGACACCGGCCAGGATCACTGCGGCGACCAGATGACCGAAGCCGTGCTCGCGGTTGAGTGGACCCATCACCAGGGCCACGGCGCCGGTGGCGGCGGAGATCATGGCGCGGCGGCCGCCGACGACGGAAATAGTGACGGCCATGGTGAAGGAGGCGCACAGGCCGATCGCCGGGTCGACCCCGACAATGATCGAGAACGAGATCGCCTCGGGGATCAGCGCGAGCCCCACCACCAGACCGGCCAGCACCTCGGTGCGCCACACCCGGGGATCGTTGAGCCAGTCGGGCATGAGGCCGCGCAGCCGGGCGGCCGGGGACAGTGCGGACGTCGTCAACACAGATACCTGTCGTGCTCGGGCACGCCGCGCATCACGGCGGCGGGCTGGAAGGCGCGGGCGGCCGGTCGGCCACGCGTGGGCCCGCGGGCGGCGGGCGGCGGGCGAGAAGTCTTCAGGGCTTCTTGAACGGCGACGTGAGCACGCCACGATGGCGGGCCGCTCAGCGGCGAAAAGTCACGGCGGGCAGGCGGCGGCGCAGGGCACCACGGGGATGCGCACGCTCTCTCCTACGGGCTTCGGTCTTCGCCGGGAGCGGCATCGGCCCCGGTTCGGTGGTCAGGGCAGAAGCGCTGTGGTCCGGCCCCGAGGAACGGGACGCGGCACAGGGCCGACCCTGGCCTCGCTTACTCTACCCTAACGTTAGAGTAGAGATCGGCTCGCCCGCCGCCTGCTGCGGCCCCGGGCGACAACGGCAGAAAGGGCGCGGTGTGAGCGGCCAAGAGCACATGCAGATCGGCGAGGTCGCGTCCCGTACCGAGCTGTCGCTCCGCACCATCCGGCACTACGAGGAGACCGGCCTGGTCGCCCCCTCCGCCCGCTCCCAGGGCGGTTTCCGCCTGTATACCGAGGCCGATGTCGCCCGCCTCATGGTCATCCGCAGGATGAAGCCGCTCGGGTTCTCCCTGGACGAGATGCGCGCCCTGCTGGAGGCGACGGACCGGCTCGACGCGGACGACGACCTGAGCGCGGCCCGCCGCGATGAACTCCTCGACCGGGTACGGGGTTTCGAGCAGGCGGCCCAGCGCCGCGTCGGGGACCTGCGCACCCAGCTGGCGCGCGCGGAGGAATTCGCCACCACTCTCACGGAGCGCCTTACGCGCGTACCGGCGCCGTAACGACGCCGGTACGTTCCGGTCGGTGCGGGTCGGTGCGGGTCGGTGCGGGTCGGTGCGGGGCGACGGGGAGTCCGTCGGGAGGTAGTCGGAGGGTCCGTCGGCTCCGTGGCCTGCCGTCGTCAGCTGCGCCCGCCGGTGGCGCGGGACTCCGCGGCATGCTTCAGGTCACCGAGCCATGCGTCGAGGCCCGCGCGCAGCATCCCCGTTGCGGCCGGGACGTTCGCGTCGACCTGGGGGCCGGTGTGGGTCTCCTCGGTGCGTACGAGGACACCGTCCTTGACCTTGGTGAAGTTCCACACGTGGACGCCGTCGATGTGCAGCCCCTCGCCGATCGCGGGTCCGGTCCAGCGGATGCAGGAGCCGTGCCTGATCTGGCGGACGGTGGACGTGATGTCCAGGCTGGTGGCGGGAGTTGAGGGGTTGGGGGGCACGGGGGTCGTCCACAGGAACGACGATCCCGGTCGGAAGGGGCCCCGGTCGAGGCGTTCCGCGGTCTTGACGGCGCCCTGCCACGACGGCCAACGCCCCACGTCGGTCTGCAGTTTCCAGATGGTGCTCAGCGGCGCGTGGATCACGGCCTCGGTGCGATAGCGGACGTGGGCCCCGGGGTCGACGCCCTGCCCGCGACACGTGAGCGATGCGGCCGGGCGGGCGGTGGCCCCGGCGGGTGCCACGGCGGCGCCGAGGAGTCCACACGCGAGCGGGAGGGCGATGAGGGCGGTCCGGACACTGGTGCGGCGGGTGCTGGACATGTAGTTCTCCCGGTCGGAAGTCAGGGGGTAAAGGTCGGACGGCCGGAGCGCGGTAGCGGTGTCGGTGGCGGTGGCGGTGTTGGTTCGCGTACGCATGTCGCTCGTCGCTCCCCGCCCCGGCAATGGATGGCTACGGTCTTTCGTGTGCGTACGTTAGAAGTTATAACGTTAGTTAGAAGCCATCGTCAAGGGGGTGTGGTGACGGCGAGCCCGGTGCGCCGGAAGCCGCGAACGAGCGCACGGAGGGGCGCAGAGAGATGGGTGGACCGGGTGGGCCGCGAGGGGTGCACTGGACCGAACGCAGGTGGCGGCCGCACCCTGTTCGGGTGCCTCAGACTGCTGCTGCTTCCCTCCGCGCCCTGTCCCTGCCGTGGTTTGCCCAGCCCGGCGCCCGTAGCTGGCGGTGCGAGTCCGCCCCGGCCGTGGTGCGGGACTTCCACGCCGCGCTGCCCGACTACGCGGCCACCCCGCTGACGGAACTCCCATCACTGGCCAGCGAGTTGGGGGTGGGCAGGGTTTTCGTCAAGGACGAGTCGTGCCGTTTGGGGCTGCCCGCGTTCAAGGCGTTGGGGGCGTCCTGGGCCGTGCGGCGTCTCCTCGACGAACGGGCCGCCGACGGCGAAGGGGCGGGGGGCGTCACGCTGGTGACAGCGACCGATGGCAATCACGGCCGCGCCGTGGCCCGGGTGGCCCGGCTGCTCGGGCAGCGGGCGCATGTCTTCGTACCGCGCGGTGTGCACCCGCGGGCGGTGTCCGCCATCGTCGCCGAGGGGGCGAGGATCACCGAGGTGGAAGGCCCGTACGACGACGCCGTGCACGACGCCGCCGAGGCGGCCGGCGGGCCGGACGCGGTCCTGGTTCAGGACACGGCGTGGCCCGGCTATGAGCGGATCCCCGGATGGATCGTCGAGGGCTACTCCACGCTCTGCGCCGAGATCGACGAGCAGTTGACTGCACAGGGCGTTGCCGCCGGGCCCGATCTGGTTGCCGTGCCGGTGGGTGTGGGGTCGCTGGCGCAGGCCGTGGTGACGCATTACCGCAGTCGTCCGTCAGGGCACGCCCCTGCGTTGCTGTCGGTCGAGCCGCAGGCCGCGGCCTGCGTCCTGGAAAGTCTTACGCGGGGGGAGCTGGTGAGCGTCGCCACGGGTGACACCACGATGGCCGGCCTGAACTGCGGCACCCCGTCCAGCATCGCCTGGCCCCACCTGTTGGGCGGGCTGGACGCCGCGGTCGCCGTCCCCGACTCCGCCGCCGCGCGCGCTGCGGCCCGCCTCGCGGCGCTCGGCGTGTCCTCGGGCCCCTGCGGGGCCGCGGCCCTCGCCGGCCTCGAAGCGGCACTCGCCGGTGAGGACGCCGACGGCCGCCGCGCGGCGCTCGGGCTGGACCCGGGGTCCACCGTGGTGCTCCTGAGTACCGAAGGTACGGACGCCAACCCCCGCTCCACGGAGGGGCGTTGACGCTCTGCGTCCGCCGCCCGCCGCCCGCCGTCCGCCGCTCCGCCGTCCGCCGCTCCGCCGCCCGCCGCTCCGCCGCCCGCCGCCCGCGCGTTCTGCACGCTGCGACGAATGGCACACCACCCAAAAACGCGGCGCAGACCGAGCCTCTACCAAGCCGTCCGCGAACCGCAGACACTCCTTGCCTCGTGGGCCGGCGCCTGCCCCACCTGGCACCGCGACATACCCACACCGATACGAACCTGTCCAGGCCCTACTGGGCCGCGCTCAGGTGGTGGGCATGGTGGTGGTCATCCAGTGGGTGAAGGCGGCGTAGCGTTCGGCGGATTCGGCGGCCCCGTTGGCGTGCTCGACCGCGGCGGAGTGCTCGCGCACCTGCTTGAACCGGGAGCGGCGGGCGCTCTCGTAGCGGGCGAGGGCGGCGGCTGTGTCGGACCCGCTCGCCAGTTCCGCACGCAGCACTCCGGCGTCCTCGATGCCCAGGGTGCCACCCGCCGCGATGTGCGGGGACAGGCCGTGCGCGGCGTCCCCGATCAGCGCGACCCGGTCGGTGGTCCAGCGTGGCAGCTCGGGGACGAACATGATCTGATTCTCCAGGATGGACTCCTCCGGCGTCGCGGCGATCATCTCCAGAAGCTCGTCGTGCCAACCGGACTCAGCCACGTTGCGGGCCCTGCGCAGGGCCCGGTCCCTCTTGCCGCCGACCAGTTCACCGGCGTCGAACTGGCCGACCCACCACATGGTCTGGCCCTGCGCGACCCGCGTGTAGCCGCCTCGGGTCCGCGCGGAGCCGAGCGTGACGAACGTGCCCTCCGGCCGTTCGTCCCCGGAGGGCACCACGGCCCGCCAGGCGTAGTTGCCGGCATGCGCGACCGCCGCGCTGCCGGGCACCAGGGCGGCGCGCACGTCGGAGTACACACCGTCCGCTCCGATCAGCAGATCCGCCCGCAGTGGCGCACCGTCGGCGATGTGCACTTCCACCTGTGTGTCGTGTTCGGTGAAGCCGGTGACATGTGTTCCCAGGCGGACCTGGTCCATGCCGAAGGTGTCGGCGAGGAGGTTGTTGAGGTCCGGCCTCGGCACCATCAGGAACTGGTGGGCGGCCGGATCGTAGCCGGCCGCGCGTATCGGGTGCCCGGCGGCGTCAAAGAACCGGGCGTCGACGGTCTTGCCCATGCGCCGGACGTCGTCACCGACGCCGAGGGTGTCCAACTCCCGCAGCGCGTTGGGCCACAGGCCGATGCCGGCCCCGGCGGCCCGCACCTGCGGCGCGTGTTCCAGCACGATGACCTCATGCCCGATCTGCCGCAGCGACGCCGCGGCGGTGAGCCCGACCAGACCCGCTCCCACGATCACAGTGCGCATCGATCCTCCGCTTGCTGTCCGGTGTGGTGGCGAGGCCGGCCGACGACGGAAGGCGGCGAACCCGGCGCCGGACCGTCGGACTTGGCGAGCCGCGCTCTCTTCATGCCGCCACCGTAACACTAACGGTTAGCTTTTTATCACCGATCTGTTTCCCTATCGGTTAGGGCTTTGCTCAGCGCGGTTCGAGCCTGAGGAGCGGCCCTACTGGCTAGGCTTCGGTCCGGCAACAGACCCGAGCTCAGGAGCACATACCGTGTTCGATGCCGCACCGGAACTTCCCTACCCCGACGCCCACCGACGGGACCAGGCCCCTGCCCCGCACGCGCTGCTCGCGCCCGTGGCCGGCTTCATCGGCAGCTGGTACGGCCGAGGCGAGGGCGGGTATCCGACGCTCGACGGGGACTTCGCATACGCGCAGGAAGTCACGTTCACCCATGACGGCCGCCCCTTCCTGCACTACGAGGCCCGTGCCTGGCTGCTCGACGACGACGGTGCGCCGCTGCGCCCCTCGGCGCGCGAGAGCGGCTGGTGGCGGCTCCAGCCCGACGGCCGTGTGGAGGCCCTGATCACCCAGCCCACCGGCATCGCGGAGATCGCCGTCGGCGCCGCGCACGGGAAGGCGGTGGACCTCTCCACCCACGAGGTGGCCCGCACCCCCACCGCGAAGGAGGTCGACGCCACCCGGCGGCGCTACGAGCTGACCGACGACGACACGCTGACCTTCGCCCACGACCTGGCCGCGGTCGGCCGGCCCTTGCAGCACCATCTCTCGGCCGTCCTGCGCCGCCGGAACTGAGGCCTCCGCGCCGGAGCCGACACGTCGGCAGCGGGCCGCGGTCGGGCGACGGTCCCCGCGCCCAGGGTGATCGCCCGGCCCCGTTCCCGCCTCTTCCGCCACGTGCCGGTCATGACGTCCCGCCTCCGGCGCCGGCCCGACTCCCCGCCGCCGACGCGGAGTTCAGTGCGTCGCCACAGCATCGTCGGGACCGCGGCGACGGCACGAGCGGCGGGGGCCGATCCGGGACGCCGCGGCTGTGAACCCACCTCTGACCTGCGCGGAACGGGCGCGATGGGATGGCCCCGACGCGATCCGGCCCCCTGGGGGCGACCCACTGTCTCCCGTCCTCGTCTCTCGCTCCAGGGTTTGGCTCTGGCCTCGTTGGCTACCCGGTGTGATGAGTCCTTCCCCGGACTACCCCTCGCGAGACCGACGAGAAGAGGACAGGTTCTGACATGAACAATCGGATGGGATTGGGGCTCGCGGTGGGCGCGGGCTATCTGCTGGGGCGTACGAAGAAGGCGAAACTGGCCTTTGGCATAGGCACCCTGGTCATGGGTAAACGCCTGCAACTGAGCCCGCGGGCGATCGCGGACTTCGCGGCGGCGCAGCTGGCCGGAAATCCGCAGTTCAAGGAGATCGGCGATCAACTGAGGGAGGACATGCGCGGCGTCGGCAAGGCCGCGACCGGCGCGCTCCTCAACCGTCAGCTCGAAGGCCTGGCCGACCGGCTGCACGACCGCACGCTCGATGTGCACGACCGGATGTCGGGCGTGGTCCAGGGCGCGGCGGGCTCGTCGGACGACGAGGGCGACGAGGACGAGGACGAGCAGCCGGACGAGGAGGACGAGGCGCCCGCCAAGTCGGCTTCACGGTCCTCCCGGTCCTCGTCGCGGTCTGCTTCCCGGTCTTCGAGGCCGTCGAGGCCGTCGAGGTCGTCGAGCGGGGACGACAAGCCGTCCAAGAGCCGTTCGACCGGCGGCACGGCCGCCAAGTCCGCTTCGTCCAAGGCGTCGTCGGCCAAGAAGACGGCCAAGTCCGTGCAGCGCATGCCGAAGCGGGCGCCCGCGAAGAAGACGGCGAGCCGCCGCGCCGGCAAGGGCGGTGACGACCGTGGCTGAGACAAAAAACCCGCTGACCAACAACCCCGCCGCCGACCGGCTCAAGTCGGAGGTGCAGTCCTATCTGCTCGCCCAGGGCGAGCGGCTGCTCGTGGGCATGGGACACAAGCTGGGCGAGACCACCGTCAAGCTGACCGACATCGCCGAGGGCCGTAGCCCGGGCTTCGCCAAGCTCGCCCTCGAAGGCGGCCGCAAGGTGGCCGAAGGCAAGGGGCCCGTCCGCGCCGCCGTGGAAATGGGCGCCTCCCACCTCAAGGACAACGCCAAGGACATGCTCAAGGGACTCGGTGGCAGCCGGAAGAAGGGCGGTGCCGGGCGCAAGCCGACCGTCATCATGGAGTCCGTCGACGTGGGCGTGCCGGTACGCGACGCATACGACCAGTGGACCCAGTTCCAGTCCTTCGCCAGCTTCGCCAAGGGCGTCAAGAGCGCGACCGTCGCCGACGACACGACATCGGACTGGAAGGTCAAGGTCTTCTGGT
Organism: Streptomyces sp. NPDC048416; assembly: GCF_043200435.1. Lineage (NCBI taxonomy): Bacteria > Bacillati > Actinomycetota > Actinomycetes > Kitasatosporales > Streptomycetaceae > Streptomyces > Streptomyces sp. NPDC048416. Next base: position 42,028 of record NZ_JBICXU010000027.1, on the reverse strand, counting down.
CCAGCCGCAGTTGGAAGGCGCACACCACCGAACAGGTGCCGGACGCGCGCATCGCCTGGACCTCCGAGGGCGCCAAGGGCACCGCCAAGGGCGTCGTCACCTTCCACCCGCTGGGCAAGAACCTCACCCGGGTCCTGCTGGTGATGGAGTACTACCCGAAGGGCCTCTTCGAGAAGACCGGCAACATCTGGCGCGCCCAGGGCCGCCGCGCCCGGCTCGACCTCAAGAACTTCGCGCGCCACATCGCCCTGCTCGGCGAGGCCGAGGGCGGCTGGCGCGGCGAGATCCGGGACGGCGAGGTCGTGGTCAGCCACGAGGACGCGGTCGCCGAGGAGGAAGAGGAGCGGGAGCCGGAGGCCTCCGAGTCGCGGGAGGACCGGGACGAGGACGAGTCAGGGCACGAGGAGCCTGGGGTCGACCCCGCTGAGGATGAGGAAGAGGCGGGGGCCGAGCCCGAGGGCGAGGAGGAGGCCGAGGGCGAACCCGTCCAGGAGTACGACGAGGACGACCCCGAAGGCGCCTACGAGGACGAGTACGAGGAAGAGGAAGAGGGGGCGGAAGAGGGGGCGGAGCCCGTCGAGGGGGAGTACGAGGACGAGCGGCCCGTCGAGGAGGCGGACGAGGACGAGGGGCCTGTCGAGGAGGCGGACGAGGAAGAGCTGGAGGACCCTGAGGAAGCGGCCTCCGCACGCAAGCGCCGCTCCTACGCCGGCTCCCGGAGCAGCGCCCGCCGGTGACCCGCCGCGCGTGGTCTTCCTGGGGGCGGCGTGTGCCGCCCCCAGGAGCAGTTGACTGACGAGGTGTCAAATACCGGGCCACGGAGGCATGGAGAAGTGACCGAAGACAAGAAGGACCGCAAGACCCGGTTGACCGTCCTGGTGGCGCTCGGAGCCAATCTCCTCATCGCGGCAGCCAAGGCGGCCGCCGGTGTACTGGCCGGATCGCCCGCGCTGCTCTCGGAGGCGGCGCATTCCGTGGCCGACAGCATGAACGAGGTCTTCCTGCTCGCCGCGCTCCGGCGCAGCCGGCGCCCCGCAGATCAGCGCCATCCATTCGGCTACGGCAAGGAACGCTACTTCTGGTCCTTGCTCGCGGCCGTCGGCATCTTCGTCATGGGTGGCTGCTTCTCGTTCCTGCAAGGCGTCCAGGCGCTGCGTTCGCAGGAGCAGGAATCCACCGGCGGCTACGTCATCGGCCTGTCCGTACTGGGCGTGGCACTCGTGGCCGAAGGCGGCTCACTGCTGCGCGCCCTCTACCAGGTGCGCCGCCAGCCGGGCGGCATCGGCGGCGACCCGGCGCTGCGCACGGTCATCGCCGAGGACGGCACGGCGGTGCTCGGTGTGCTGCTCGCCGGGGCGGGCATGGCCCTGCACATGGTCACCGGCCGGGTGGTCTGGGAGGCGTCCGCCTCGATGGCCATCGGGCTGCTCCTGGTGTACGTGGCGTACCGGCTCGGCAAGGAGGCCCGAGACCAGCTCATCGGCGAGGCGGTGGACCCCGAGCTGCGGCGCCGCATCCGGGCCCTGCTGGACGAACAGCCCGAGATCGACAACGTGGCCGACCTGCTGACGATGAGGCTCGGCCTCGACTCGACGCTGGTCGCCGCCCGGATCGACCTGCGGCCCGGGCTCGACAGCGAGGAGGTCGAGCTGGTCTCCGAGCGCATCAAGGCGGCCGTGGCGAAGGCGTGGCCGGAGGCGCACCATGTGTTCCTCGACATCACGGACGCCCCGCCGGACGCACAGCGGTCACCGGCCACCCGGGACGCCTCCGCCTGACGGGCATCCAAGGAGCCTGCCCACACGCAACGATGCCCGGCCGCTCGGGACGGCCGGGCATCGCGTGTGCGGGGACGTCACATGTGCGGACGTCCGTAGTAGCCGCCCAGCTGGTCGTGATAGGCGGGGTCCCCGAGGTGCTTGTCCTTGTCGAACTCGGGGGAGTCCTTGATCTGCTCCTTGGTGCAGGCCACGTAGATCTTCTGCTCGACGGCGTCGATGCGCGTCAGGACGCCGGCCGGCAGCAGGACGTGCTTACCGAAGATCCACGGGCCGGTGTCGACGACGATGTACGAGGAGCTGACCTCCTCCGAGTACTTGTCGACCTTGCCGATGCTTCCGTCGGTCGCCTCGACCTTGAACCCGGTCAGGTCGGTGCCCGGCTGGTAGGCGGCGGCGTCCGGGTAGGCCCAGATGTTCTCCATGATGGAGCAATCCCTTCGGGTGGACGGTGGTGGCGGGGTGCGGACGGCGGTCGCCGTTGGTGCACGGTGCCTGTCGCCCCGCCAAGCTCCCGGGTGCCCCCGGCCCAGGCTCCTACACTCGGAGCGGTCGGCCCGTCGCTTCTTTCAGCCGTTCGGGCGATCCGGTGCGTGCCGGGTGGCGCCCCTGTGGCGGGCCGGTCAAGGTGTGCGGACCACAAGGTGAGGGGTTGCAGCAGATGAGTGCCGTGGATGAGTTCTTTGACCGCCTCGACTACCCGATGTATGTCGTGACGGCCGTCGCGGGCCGGGAGCGCGCCGGGTGCCTGGTGGGGTTCGCTTCGCAGTGCTCGATGGTGCCGCTGCGGCTCATGGTGTGGCTGTCCACGGCCAACAGGACGTACCGCGTGGCCCGTTCGGCCGATGTCCTCGCGGTCCATCAGCTCAGCCGCGCACAGTACGAGCTGGCGGAGCACTTCGGTGGTCTGACGGGCGACGAGGTCGACAAGTTCGCGGACATCGCCTGGCGCGAGGGCCCTGCCGGTACGGTCCTGCTTGACGACGCCCCGGCCTGGCTCGTGGGCCAGGTGGAAGGACAGGTGGAGGGAGGCGACCACGTCGGCTTCCTGCTCAGCCCCCTGGAAGCCTCCGTCCCGCGGCCGCCGTCGCGAGAGGGAGAGCTGTTCCGGTTGAGCGACAGCGAGGGCATCGACGCCGGTCATCCGGTGCAGGACGCCTGAGGCGGCGTACGCCCCCACTGGTGTGGCCCCACAGGGGCGCCGTGGGGCCCCGGGGAATGTCTCAGAACAACGGCACCGTAAGGCCCCGGGAACGTCTCAGAACAGCGGCGCCGTGGGGCCCGGGGGACGTCTCAGAACAGCGGCGCCGTGGGGCCCGGGGGACGTCTCAGGCCGTACGGGTCTTCGTCAGCAGTTCGGCGATCTCCGCCGTGGTGCCGGTCTCTCCCAGGCGGGGGAAGATCCGCTCGATGCTGTTCTGGTGCGCGTCGGCCCGGAGATCGGTCATGGCATCGGTGGCCAGCGTGACGTGGTAGCCGTGTTCGTGGGCGGCGCGCGCGGTCGATTCCACACCGATGCTGGTGGCCACCCCGGTCAGCACGATCTGGGTGACGCCTCGGCGACGGAGCTGCACGTCGAGGTCCGTGCCGTGGAAGGCGCCCCAGTTGCGCTTGGTGACGGTGATGTCCCCGGGGTGCCCGGCCAGTTCGTCGACGATGACGTCCCAGCCCTCGGGCCTCGGACCACCCCGTCCGTGGCCGGCCTCCGTGCGGCCCGGAGCGGCGTCCGCGCCGTCGGCGGCGATCGAGACGCGGACCAGGACGACGGGAAGCCCGTGCGAACGGAAGGCGTCGGCGAGTTCAGCCGTGCGGGACACGACGTCGGCCGTGGAGTACGGTGCGGTGGGCGACGCGACGATGCCCCGCTGGAGGTCGATGACGACCAGAGCGGTGCGAGGGTCGAGGGTGGTGAGAGCCATGGTGGTGCCTTTCCTGCCTACTGGCCTTGCTGGGGGGTCTTGTTGGGGGCGTCGCTCAGGGGAGGCTCGCGCAGGGGGTTCGCGGCCTGCCCAAGAGGTTCGGGTCTCGGCGGCGGGACGTCCGGGGGCCCGGCACCGAGGGGCGGGCCCGGGCCGAGCGGGCGGGACCGGGCGGTGTCGTGGTCACGGCTGGGCGAGCCGTTCCAGCAGGGCCATCGCCTCGGCGATCGTGCCGCGCTCACCCTCCGTGTAGCGCTCCTGGAACGCCTGCGTCAGCCACTCCGCCCGTGCCTGACGATTGCCCTCGGCGCGTTCGCGGCCCGCCTCGGTGAGGGTGACCAGCTGACGGCGGCCGTCCTCGGGGTCGGGGCTGCGCTGGATCAGGCCCTGCCGGTCGAGCGCCGCCAGGGTGGCGGCCATCGACTGCGGACGTACGCCCTCGGTCGCCGCGAGGGCACTGGCCGACGCCGCGCCGCCCTTGTCGATGAGGGTCAGCGCGGAGACCTGCGAGGGAGTGAGGTCCTGGGTGTCCGCGACCTCCCGGAGCCGGCGCCGCAGCCGGCTGAACACCACCCGCAGATCGCGCGCGGCGCGCGCGGCCGAAGCGGAGATGTCATCAGGAGCGGTGTCTGCCATGCCGCCACCGTAAGATCTTCAGTTGAAACTGTCCAGTCTGGCCTGAACAGATACGGCCCGAGGAGAGCGCCGGGCGCGGCCCGCTCGGACAAAGGCGCCGGGCGCGGCCCGCTCAGACAGGGGCGCTCGCTCTGAGGGACCCCGGTGGCCACAGCACGTCGACCCGCACCCCGGCCGCCCGCGCCTCGGCCACCGTGTCGGCGGTCCCGCCCCCGCGCCCCGTCGGCGCCCCGCCGTCCCACACGGCCACCAGCCGGTCGGCTCCCTGGAGCAACCGCCGGTTCGCCGCCTCGTAGGCGGCCCGGCCCGCGTGCTCGTACGGCATGACGGCCACGTCCTCGGCCGCCGCGCGCAGCGCGTCGAACACGCTCCGGTCCGCCGCGCCCACCTCGGCGTCCCGGTAGTCGCGGGACGGAATCACCGCACACAGCGTGCCGCCGAGGGCCAGGACTTCCTGGGCGAAGACGGTGTCGGCCCCGGGTGCCAGACACGAGCGGCCCACCAGGCCGGGCGAGAACTCCGCCAGCAGCTCGCGCAGTTGCGCACGAACGGGCCCGATGGTGCCGGGATCCAGATCCATGTGCCCGGTGACGGCGATCGTGACCACGCGACAACTCCCTTCCGTGCGCGGCCGGTTGTGCGGCGCCGCCGCCCGTGGATGCGAACGCTGGTCAGGGTCGAGGAATGCGTGTCTCACACCGCGAGGGCGACACACCCCAACACGTAGGTGACCGCGAAGATGGCGGGGATCCAGCGCTCGACGTGGGTCAGCGGCAGATAGACCTGCCAGTCCCGGCCGCCTCGGAGCGCCTGCCACTCGGCGGCCCTGAAGGCGCGGGCCGGAAGGCGCTCCTCCAGCGCGGCGATCACCTCGAACTTCCCGGTGTTGAGCTGCTGGTAGGAGCGCAGGGTGAACCACCACGCCGTGCACAGGGACAGCAGGACGAGCAGTCCCGCGAGCAACAGCACGACCGAGAGCCTGGCGCGGTGTGACTGGGTGAGCCAGACGCCGAGGAAGGTCAGCAGTCCGCTGTGGAGGGTCACGAAGAAGGTGTTGGCCAGGTTGCGACGCGCACTGACCCGGTCGGCCATCTCCACGCACAGTTTGTACTGTTCGAAGACGGCCGCATGGTAAGTCGCCCGCTCCGCACCGTAGTCGGATGCGGTGACGCCCGCGTTCCACAGGGTTTCGCTGATCTCCGCCATGACGGCATCATGCCCCAGCCGCACCGCCCAGGACCCCGACTTGCCTTGCCCGGTGGGGAGTTGGGGCATGAGGGCGCAGGGCCGGGGGGCCGGCGGCAGGCGTGGGCGAGGAGCGTCATGGACGAAGAGGGCCGCCGACCGGCTGCGGAGCAGATGATCGGCGGCCCTCTTGTGGACTGCGGGCGGCGGCGCGTCGGCGCCGACCGGTGTCAGGAGCGCGAGCCGCGGGGCTCCTCCGCCTGCTGCGCGGTCTTCTCCCGCTGCTTCTCCTTGATGCGGACCGTTTCCTTGCGGACCTCGGCCTGGGTGGCGCGCTCCTTCTGAAGCCACTCCGGGTTGTCCTGCTTCAGGGCGTCGATCTGCTCCGTGGTGAGGGCTTCGGTGACTCCGCCGCGCGCGAGACCCGCGATGGAGACGCCGAGCTTCGCCGCGACCACGGGGCGGGGGTGCGGGCCGGTGCTCCGCAGGTCCTGGAGCCACTGGGGCGGGTCGGTCTGGAGCGCGTTCAGCTCGGCGCGCGAGACCACGCCCTCCTGGAACTCGGCGGGGGTGGCCTCAAGGTACACACCCAGCTTCTTCGCCGCGGTGGCGGGCTTCATCGTCTGGGTGGTCTGGTGCGACGTCATGGTGTCAAGAGTAGCGAGCGTGTGCGATCCCGCCGACCACGACCGGTAACCTGGCGGAGTGACAGGCTCCGAAGAATCCCCAGCGTTCCGGCTCGCCTACGTTCCGGGTGTGACGCCGAGCAAGTGGGTGCGGATCTGGAACGAGCGGCTGCCCGACGTCCCCCTGACCCTCACGACGGTGTCCGCCGCCGAGGCGCCCGGCCTGCTGCGCGCCCGCGGTGCCGACGCGGGATTCGTACGGCTGCCGATCGACCGTACGGATCTCAGCGCGATCCCCCTCTACACCGAGACGACGGTCGTCGTGATCCCCAAGGACCACCTCGTGGCCGCGGTCGAGGAGGTCTCCGCCGAGGAACTGGCCGACGAGATCGTGCTGCACCCGCTCGACGACACCCTGGACTGGGAGCGGCCGCCCGGCCGGCCCGCCCTTGAGCGCCCCGCCACGACGGAGGACGCCGTCGAGCTGGTGGCGGCCGGAGTGGGACTGCTCGTCGTGCCGCAGTCCCTCGCGCGCCTGTACCACCGCAAGGACCTCACCTACCGGACGCTCACCGGCGTTCCCGAGTCGCGCGTCGCGCTGTCGTGGGCGGAGGAGGAGATCGCCCCCGATCTGGTGGAGGAGTTCATCGGGATCGTCCGCGGCCGCACCGTGAACAGCTCCCGCGGCCGTACGCCCACTCCGCCCCAGCCCAAGACGAAGCGTGCCGACAAGAGCGGCGCCCCCCGCAAGGCCGCAGCCGGCAAGTCGTCCGGCAAGGCGTCCGGCAAGGCGGCCGGGAAGCCCGGCGGCAAGAACGCGCGCGGTGGCGCGGGCGCACCGAAGAGCGGTGCCAAGCGCGGCAAGCCCCGCCGCCCCTGACCTCCAGCCTCCTGACCCCCTGGCCCTCCCGTCGAGCCCGATACGCATCCAGCCCGATACGGATCTAGCCCGCGGCGGGCTGGGCCCGTACGTGCATGCGCTCGCCCTGAGCCCCGTACAGGGAGAGGAATTCGACGGGCCGGTCTCCCGCGTTGGCCACGCCGTGCGGGGTGCGCGTGTCGAATTCGGCGGCCTCCCCGGCGGTGAGGATGAGGTCGTTGTCGGCCAGCGCCAGCCACAGCCGCCCCGACAGGACGTACAGCCACTCGTATCCCTCGTGCACGTTCAGCTCGGGCCGTGCGCCCTCGGGGGTCTGCCGGGGCGGCAGGATCTGCTTGTACGCGTGCAGCCCGCCGAGATAGCGGGTGAGCGGCACGAAGGTCTGGCCGTGCCGGGTGAAGGGCTGCGGGTGGATGCGCGGATCGCCGGTGGCCGGGGCCCCGACGAGCTCGTCGAGCTGCACCCGGTACTCCCTGGCCAGTGGCAGCAGCAGCTCAAGCGTCGGCTTGCGCTGTCCTGACTCCAGGCGGGACAGGGTGCTCAGGGAGATCCCCGTCGCCTCGCCGACCTGGGCGAGGGTCGTGCCGCGGGCGCGCCGCAGCGCCCGCAGCCGAGGGCCGACACCGGTCAGTACGTCACTCAGATCCTCGTGTGCCATGGGATCCATTTGCTGTAACGGCAAGTTGTTTTGTCAACCGGAGAAAGACGGGCGCACCATCGCGGCACTGGAGGTGTCGCACATGAACGAGCGAACGGAACACGCGATGAACAGCATCCCCGAAGGCGGCCGGCAGGAGATCTACGACGCGGTGGTGATCGGCGGCGGCGCCGCGGGACTGAGCGGGGCGCTCACCCTCGGCCGGGCCCGCCGCTCCGTCCTGGTGGTCGACGCGGGCCATCCCCGCAACGCGCCGGCCGACGGCGTCCACGCCTACCTCGGCCGCGAGGGCACCCCGCCCGGCGAGCTCCTGGCCGCAGGCCGGGCCGAAGTCCGCGGCTACGGCGGGGAGTTCATCACCGCCGCCGCGACCGGCGCCGAGCGTGACGGCGGCGTCTTCCGCGTCTTTCTGTCAGACGGGTCCGACCTCCGCGCCCGGCGGCTTCTGGTCACCACCGGCGTGGTCGACGAACTCCCTGACGTACCCGGGCTCGCGGACCTGTGGGGGAGCGACGTGCTGCACTGCCCGTACTGCCACGGCTGGGAAGTGCGGGACCGGGCGATCGGCATCCTGGGCACCGGACCGCTGGCCGTGCACCAGGCCCTGCTGTGGCGGCAGTGGAGCGCGGACGTCACGCTCTTCGTGCACACCATGGACGAGCCGGACGAGGACCAGTACGAGGAGCTTGCCGCGCGCGGTGTCTCCGTCGTGATCGGCGAGGTCGCCTCGCTGGAGACCCGCGACGGGCGCCTGCTGGGCGTACGCCTCGCGAGCGGCACGCTGATCCGACGTCACGTACTGGCCGTGGCAACGAAGATGACGGCCGGAGCCGAACTGCTCGCCTCGCTCGGGCTCGAACCCACGGATCTGGAGATGGCCGGCGCCGTGATCGGCAGCCGTATCGCCGCCGATCCGACCGGCGCGACCGATGTGCCCGGCGTTTGGGTGGCGGGCAACGTCACCAGCCCGACCGATCAGGTCGTGGCGGCCGCGGCCGCGGGAGTGCGGGCCGGGGCCGCGATCAACGCCGACCTGATCGCGGAGGAGACCCGCCGCGCGGTCGCGGAGCGCCGAGCGCCGTTCTCCGCACATCTGGAGCGTGAGGTGTGCGAGGTGGTCCTGGGCGACCGGCGACACGGGCTGTGACGGCGAGCGCCTTGGGCATGCCGCGGCCGATCCCGCCCGGCCGCGGGCCCCGCCGATCAGCAGGGGCCGCCCGCGTTCAAGAGCGCGTAACAAGCCAGAAGTTACCTCTAGGTATGTAGTGACTTCTCGCGGAGCCGCAAGTAGAACCTGTTCTCACTCCATCGAGAGTGAGGAATGTCACATGAACGACACTACCATGCACCATGCGCATTCCCAGGGTGTGTCGCGGCGAAGATTCATCGCTGGAACAGGTTCTATTCTCGGTGCGGCCGCCCTCATCGGTCACGGCCCCTCGGCCCAGGCGCGACCCCTCGCTCCGGCCACCCCCATCGGCGACGGAGCCCATGTGCCGGCCCTCGTGATCGGCACCGGCTACGGCGGCTCCGTCACCGCGCTGCGGCTGGCGCAGGCCGGCGTCGACGTGCAGATGATCGAGATGGGCATGGCCTGGGACACACCGGGCCCGGACGGCAAGGTCTTCTGCAACACGACCGCGCCCGACTACCGCTCGTACTGGCTGCGCACCAAGACCAAGCAGCCGCTGAGCAACTTCTTCGGCATCCCGATCGACCGGGCCGTCCCCCGCTACACCGGGATCCTGGACGCCGAGGACTTCAGCGGCATCACCGTCTACCAGGGCCGCGGCGTCGGCGGCGGCTCACTCGTCAACGGCGGCATGGCGGTCACGCCCAAGCGGGAGAACTTCGCCGCCATCCTCCCCTCGGTCAACCCCGACGAGATGTACACCACCTACTATCCGCGCGCCAACGCGGGACTGGGGTCGGGGCTCATCGACCCGGCCTGGTTCGACACCGTGGACTGCTACCAGTTCGCCCGCGTCGGCCGCAAGCAGGCCCAGCGCTCCGGCTTCCCCTTCGAGTTCGTACCCGACGTGTACGACTGGGACTACATGAAGCAGGAAGCGGCCGGAACCGTCCCCAAGTCGGCCGTCGCGGGCGAGATCCTGTACGGCAACAACTACGGCAAGAAGTCCCTTCAGAAGACCTATCTGGCCCAGGCGAAGGCGACCGGAAGGGTCGCCATCTCCCCGCTGCACCGGGTCACTTCGGTCTCGCCGGGCTCCGGCGGCGGCTACACGGTCGTCATCGAGCAGCTCGACACCGACGGCGACGTCACCGGCACCAAGACCGTCACGGCGGACAGGGTGTTCTTCGCGGCCGGCAGCGTGGGCACCAGCAAGCTCCTGGTGAAACTGAAGGCCACCGGCGCCCTGCCGCGCCTCAACGGCGAGGTCGGCCGTGGCTGGGGCGACAACGGCAACGTCATGTGCGGACGCGCCAACTACCTGTGGGATCCCACCGGCAAGGTCCAGGCGGCCATCCCGTGCGGCGGCATCGACAACTGGAACGCCGGAGGCGCCTTCGCCGAGGTCGCGCCCCTGCCCACCGGCATCGAGACGTACGCCTCGTTCTACCTGTCGATCACCAAGAACCCCAACCGCGGCACGTTCTCCTGGAACCCCGCGGCCGGCCGGGTCGACCTGGACTGGCAGACCGCCTGGAAGCAGGCCTCCATCGACATGGCCAAGACCATCTTCGACAAGATCAACGCGACGGAGGGCACGATCTACCGCACCGATCTGTTCGGCGTCTACAAGATCTGGAACGACACGCTCACCTACCATCCGCTGGGCGGCGTGGTCCTGAACAAGGCGACCGACAACTACGGCCGCCTCCAGGGGTATCCGGGCCTCTACGTCATGGACGGCTCGCTCATCCCGGGCAACACCAGCGTCAATCCGTTCGTCACCATCACGGCGCTCGCCGAACGGAACATCGAGAAGATCATCGCCGTCGATCTCGCATGACGGCAGAACGCGGGGCCGCCCGGGGCGCCGGGCGGCCCCGTCGTCAGTGCGTGGGCAGTACGCACACCGAGTCCAGGCCGAGCACGTGGTTGAGCCGGCCGAACGCCAGCCATGAGCCGATGCTCATGCTCAGCTCCACGATCTCGACCTGGCTGTAGTGCGCGGTCATCCGCGCCCAGAACGCGTCGTCGAGCCCGTGGTGGTCCACGGCGTACCGCTCGGCGTACTCGGCAGCGAGCCGGGTGCGCTCGTCGAAGGCATCGGTGGTGCGCCACTCGGTGACCGCGTCGGCGAAGGACTCCTCGACCTTCTCGCCGTCCCGGTCGGTCCTCCAGTCCAGACAGAACCGGCAGCCGTTGATCTGCGCGATCCGCAGCCGCGCCGCCTCGAACTCCCGCAGCCCCAAAGTGGTGTGGGCGTACACGGACAGCGAGAAGTTCGCCGCGGCCATGCCGATGCCGGGGACCAGGTCACCCCACACGTATCCGATCGGCTCCTGGCCGTCGGGAATGTCGATCCTCATCGTTGCTTCCTTCCCAGTCTTCCGGCTGCCGGGCGCAGCGGGACGTCGAGCGCGTCGTAGAGCCCGGGCTCCGCGGCCACCAGCCAGTCGATGGCGTTCACCAGGCGGCCGACCGCGGTGGCGTTGCCGCCCGCCGACCGGTTCTCGCCCTCGTCGCTCGCCTCGACGGTGACCTCGATGCGCGGCCGCCCCTCGATGACGACGCGGTGCGCCCCGTCGCCGCCGTCGGGCGGCGCCGGCCAGTCGGGGGCGCACGAGGGGTGGATGCGGGTCACATGCTCGATGACGATGCGCGGCTCGCCCTCGACGATGCCCTGCACCTCGAAGCGCACGGCGCCCTGGGTGCCTGCCTCGAAGGTGCCCATCGTGCGCGTGCTCACCGTCGCGTCGAGCGGGCGCCGCTCCGTGGTCTCGCGGATGTCGTCGAGCTCGGCGCCCAACGCCCGTGCCATGAGCCGGAGTTGGCCGCCCCACACCATGGTCGGGACGGCCGGCGCGAGCATCGGTGGCTCGTAGTGCATCGGCCGGCCCATGCCGACCAGATGACGGACCGACTCCTCCTGTTCGTAGGTGGAGTAGTCGAATATCTCCTGGCAGCGGATCGCGTCCACGACCGTGCCGAGTCCGCTGATCAGCAGGGGCAGTACGTCGTTGGCCCAGCCCGGGTCGACGCCCGAGACGAACAGGGACCCGCCGCCCTCCGCGATGGCGGCGAGCACCGGGTCCCTGCATTCCGGCGGGGCACTGATGTGGTCGTAGAGCGGATACAGCGCGGGGGTGACCACCACGGCGCCCGCGCGCAGCGCACGGACGACGTCGGCCAGGGCGTCGTCGGGCCGGATGTCTCCGGACGCCGCGTACACCACGGCCTGGGGGCCTGCGGCCAGTACCGCCTCGATGTCATCGGTCGCCGGGACACCCAACGCCCGCTCCAGGCCGCCGAGTTCACCGGCATCGCGGCCCACTTTCGCCGGGTCGTGCACGAGCACGGCGGAGAGTCGCAGCGCCGGATGGGCCTGCACGGCACGTATCGCCGCACGGCCGACATTGCCGGTACCCCAGACAATCGTGGAAATCATGCGCGGAGGGTAGCGAGCGGGCCGTGAGCTTCCTAGAGCCGTGCCCGGAAAAGATGCCGCCCCGGGCGCCGCCCTCTACTGACGTACCGTCCAGTGGTCGTCGGCGCCCGCCCGGATGAAGCTCAGTGACGGGCACAGGAAGTCCTGACCTGAGGGATTCTGCTCGGTCCAGGGCGAGTCGGACGGGCTCGCGGGCTTCCAGGTGCCGTTGTGGCGCAGCTGTATGGCGCTGCTGTCGAAGACGGTGTCGCGGGCCTCGGTGCAGTAGTAGCCCGTCCCGGTCGCCGGGTCGACGCTCGCGTATATCTCGAACATGTCCCAGCCGTGGTCGAGCCCGCTCTGGTCCCGGCCGGATTGGCGGTACAGCAACTCCCATTGCGCGGAACGGTAGTTGTACAGGTAGGAGGACCAGCTGTTGTTGGCGGCGCTGTCACGCACCAACTGGACGCTGTAGGCGAGTTCGGTGCCGGCGGGCCGGGTGTACTTCGCCTTGAAGTCCGCGTCGACGGCGACCGTCTTGGCGGGCCCGCCCGCACCGCACCAGTCCCATGCCCATATCTCGTTGCCGCTGTTCCAGTAGGCGGTGACCACCTCCATGCAGGAGTTCTGTGCCTTGGTCGTCGGCGCGTAGGTGAAGTTGTCGTCGGTGCTCACCCGGTAGCCGGGGTCGACGGTGTGGGTGGCGGTGATGCCGTCGTGGGTGCCCGGCTCGGGGAAGATGCCCCACCAGTTGTGCGTCGGGTCGGCGGCGGCGGTGCGGAATGGGGCGCTCCGGCCCTTCTTGAGCGCCTGCACGGCGCGGTCCCTCGCGACGTTGCGGTCCGGTGTGCGCACTCCGGCGACCGTGCCGCGGTGGGGGGCGTCGGGGGAGGGGGTGAGGGAGTCGGGGTGGGTTGGGTGGGCTGGGTGGGCGGCGGTGGCGGGCTGGGTGCTCTGTAGCGAGGCCAGCCCGGCGACGGCCGCCAACAGGGCTGCGGCCAGGGCGGATCTGCGTCGGTTCATGTGGCTCCTCCAGGACCGTGCGTCATGGATGTGACGAGGGTGGGGGGTGGAGCGCGGCTCGTGGTGCCGCCTGGGTGGGGCGGGTGGGAGCCGTATGAGCGACTAGTAATGTCCATGTCATTGACAGGGGTGTCAATGGCCACGGGAGAGCGCCGGAGCCCCAAGGGGCGCTTTCCGGCCGTCCGCCGCGACGGACGGGCCGGGCGCCCGAAGGGGGCCGACCGCCGAGTTACGCCCGTCGGCCCCCAGGGGCGGCCGGGGCGGCCGGGGTGGCGGCCGGGGCCACCGGCGGACGCACCTCGGTGGCCGGGGGGCTGCCCTGCGGGGCCGGGGTGGGGGCTTTGGTGGCCGGGGTGCGGCTCTGCGGCGTCGGGGTGGGGGCCTTGGTGACCGGGGTGCGGCTCTGCGGGGCCGGGGTGGGCGCCTTGGCGGCCGGGGTGCGGCTCTGCGGGACCGGGGTGGGGGCCTGGCCGGCCGGCGTGCGGACCTGGGTGAGGTGCGCGAAGACGACGAGGTTGCTCTCGTACCCCGACTTGTGGCTGAACCGGCCGCCGCAGGTGATCAGCCGGAGCTCCGGGCGCTTCGCCGGCCCGTACACCTCCTGATCGGGGAAATGCGCCTTGTCGTACGTCTTGACCCGGTCGACGGTGTAGACCGCGACCTTGCCGTCGGCGCGGCGCGCCTCGATCAGGCGGCCGGGGCGCAGCGCCCGCAGGTCGGCGAAGACGGCGGCCCCGGTCTTGGTGTCGCGGTGCCCGACGGCGACGGCGGTTCCCGTCTCACCGGGAGACGGGCCGTCCCGGTACCAGCCCACCATCTTCGGGTTGTTCACGGGCGGGGTGGCGAGGTGATGCTGGGTGTCAAGGCCCAGGGGCACGACCGGCGCCGTGATGCCCAGGTGCGGAACCGTCAGCGAGACCGCCGGGGACGGTGGCAACGCCTGGGGCGGTGCCGGACGCGGGGACGCCGCACCCCGGCTGTCGCCCGCCGGGGCGACGGCCACCTCGGCGTCCCTCGGCCCGGCGGCGGACGGCGGGGCGGCCCCGTCGTCCTGGGCCCACCAGACGCCGCCCACCACCAGGGACAGGGTCAGTGCCGCTGTCCTCGTCAGGCGGTAGGCGCGCGTCCGGTGCCGGGCGATGGGAGCGCGTCTACGCTTCGCCATGGGGGCGGCGGCGGAGCCGGCGGACGTAGAGCACCCCGGCCACCGCGACAAGTCCGACGCCCGCCACGGCCCCGGCCTGCGGGATGCTCGGGGACTCGGCGAGACCGCCGCCGCCCGCCGCCACCCCGCCGTGCGGCCTGATGTGCGGGGGACCGTTGTGCGGGCCGATCGCGGCGCGCTGCGCGGACACCGGGCACTCGACGGTGAAGATCTTCTGCTTGCCCGGGCCCGTGCCTCCGACGACGTTCCAGCTGAGCTTGTACTGCCCGTTGGGCAGCGTGAGCGGAGGGGTGTGGCCGGCGCCGGACACGAGCTGGATGGTGTTGGAGAGCGAGGGGCCGCCCGCCCGGATCGGCTCCGTGTTGACGTTCCAGGCGGTGCCCGGCGCGGCGTCGAAGGCGAAGGCGTCGAGGTAGAAGTTGCAGACCTTCGGCTCGTCGCGCGGGTCGGTGAAGGGCGTACCCACCGCGTGGACCTTGATGTCGCCGTTGTCGCCGGGTGCGGCGAAGGCGGCGGGTGCGGCAGCGAGGGTGGTGAGGGCGGTCCCCGCGAGCGTGAGAGCCGCGACGGCGGCGATCCGTGTGCGCGGACTGGCGGAGGTGTGACGTGTTGGGGCAGGCATGAACGTTCCTCTGGTCGAGATGATTGTCATACAAAACGGACCTCTGCCTGACTCTGTTTCACATCTCCGCGCCGCCGCGCCCGAGCCGCGCCGCGACACCCGGCGAACATCACCCGTCCGTCCCAACGGAGCGCTGCCGGGGCGTATCGAGTGGGCCCCGGCGCACTACCGGAGTGCGCGCCCGTGTGCCCCGAACAGGCCCGATCGGCGAGAAATGCCCTGCTGGCGGGCCTGGCGCGAAGAAATACTGGACGGTGATTCCGCGGGTCGGCCCAGCAGTGCACCCACCCGATGGTGGCTTCCCCGCGTCCACTCGGCGCTTCGACACCGGCCCGCCGGACAGGGCAGGACCGGGCCGCCGCCGACGAGAAAGAGGAGCTGTTCCCATGCGACGTATCCACTCATTCGCCGTCACCTCCGTGGCCCTTGCCGCCGCGCTGGGTGTCGTCCCCACCGCGACCGCGGCGCCCGCGGCCCCCGCCCGAGCGACGGCCTACAACTGCACGGGCGGCTACTTCTGCATCTACAGCGGCTGGAACGGCACGGGAACCCGTTGCCAGTGGTCGCAGTCCAAACTGGCCAACACCGCGGACAACTGCTCCTTCATCCAGAAGGGTCGCAAGGTGCTCTCGGTGTGGAACAAGACCGGGCACCGCGTCCAGTACTACACCCAGACCAACTATCACGCGCGCGTCGGATCCACGCAGTCCGGCAAGGGCGGCAACCTCCAGGGCAGTTACCAGATCCGTTCCTTCAAGCCCCAGTAGACCCACCCGCTGCCGTGCGACACGCTTGACGGGCAGGGGCGGCCGGGGGCACGCGCGGGGTGAAGCCATCGCGCCGCAGCCGCCCCTCCGCCTCGGCCCGGCAGTGGCGACCCATTGCCCGCCGAACACCCCGATGGTTAGCCTGTGTTCGTCATCCCGGCCGGTGGCCGGAGTTTCGAACAATGAGGGTGGGTGGCCGAGCATGGGCCGACTGGTTCCCGCAGTGGCCAGGGCGCTGGACGTCCTCGAACTCTTCCTGGAGAGCGAGGGCAGCCTCTCCGCGCCCGACGTCATCCGTCGACTCGGGCTTCCCCGCACCACCGTTCACGAACTGCTCACCACCCTGGCCGCCCGGTCCTATCTGGCGCCCGTGCAGGAGCAGCCCGGACGTTACCGCCTCGGCGTCCGCACCCACCAGCTCGGCAGTCGGTACGCCGAGCAACTGGATCTCGCTGCCGAAGGACAGCAGGTGGCCCGCGCGATCGCCGAGACGTGCGACGAGACCGTACACGTCGCGATCCTGGAGGACGCCGATGTCATCTACATCGCCAAAGTCGACTCCACCCACGCCGTCCGCATGGTCTCGGCGGCGGGCCGTCGACTGCCCGCGCACTGCACCTCCGTCGGCAAGATGCTGCTCGCCATGCTGCCCGAGGACGAGCTCGACGCCCGCCTCGGCGAGCGTGAACTTCTCGCCATGACGCCGGACAGCATCACCGGCCCCGCCGCCCTGCGGTCCGCCCTCGCCGAGATCCGTGAGCGCGGGACCGCCGTCGAGCACCGCGAGTCCAACCCGGACGTGAGCTGCGTGGCCGCGCCGGTCAGGGACGGGGCTGGGCGGGTGGTCGCCGCGCTCTCGATCTCGGTGCCCATGATCAGGTGGAGCGAGGAGCGCGAGGCCGAGCTGTCGGCACTGGCCGAGAAGGGCGCGGGGGACCTCTCCGCGAGGCTCGGCCACCGGGGGAGCCGGTGAGGTATGAGATCGCGGTGCGGGAGTGGGCAGAGCTCGGTGAAGGTCCGACGTGGGACCCGGCCACCGGCCGGCTGATCTGGGTGGACATCCTGTCCTCGCGGATCCACACCTTCGAGCCGGGCACCGGAAGGCGTACCGTCCTGGCCACCGAGCAGCACGTCGGCGCGGCGAAACCGCGCGCCGGGGGCGGCCTGGTGGTGAACCTCCGGGACGGCGTCGGGCTGTACGGTCCACGCGGCGCATTCCGCTGGCTGGCACGCGATGCCGTACCGGGACGGCGCGGCAATGACGCGGCGGTGGCCCCCGACGGCGCGCTCTGGGTAGGCACCATGCGCTACGACGAGGCGCCCGGAGGGGGCTCCCTGAGCCGGGTCGCCGCGGACGGCACGGTGCGAGAGGTGCTGGGCGAGGTGAGCGTCAGCAACGGCACGGGCTGGAGCCCGGACGGGCGGCTCATGTACTACGTCGACACCCCGACCCGGACCGTCGACGTCTTCGACTTCGACGGCCAACTGCCGCACAACAGACGCGTGTTCGCCTCCATCGAGGCAGACGCCGGGTATCCCGACGGACTCACCGTGGACGCCGATGGCGGGGTCTGGATCGCGCTGTGGGACGGAGGGATGGTGCGGCGCTACGCCGCGGACGGCAGCCTCGACCTGGTGCTGGAACTGCCCGTGCGGCGCCCCACGGCCTGCGCCTTCGGCGGCCCCGGCCTCACCGACCTCTACATCACCTCCGCCCGCGCCGGTCTGGCCGCACCGCACCCCCTTTCCGGTTCGGTGCTCGTCGTCGAAGGAGCCGGACGCGGCCTGCCGGGGCGCGCGTTCGCCGGCTGACCGGCCCCGTATGTGCCGGCGCCCCACGGGAGGCCGTGGGGCACCGGCACGCGAAGCACTCAGCGGGTCGAGAACGAGTGCACCGCGGAGGTGCGCCAGGGCGCACCGGACGCAGCGCGGCCCGCCGGCCGAGGGCGCCGTGGTCGGCCGCCGGTGGACCGTCGCCAACGGGGACTCACGAGCCGACCTTGCGCTTGTTGTAGACGTCGAAGCCGACCGCGGCAAGCAGGACGAGCCCCTTGATGACCTGCTGGTAGTCCGTGCCGATGCCGACCAGGGACATGCCGTTGTTGAGTACGCCGAGCACCAGGCCGCCGATGACGGCGCCGAACACCGTGCCGACGCCCCCGCTCATCGAGGCGCCGCCGATGAACGAGGCGGCGATGGCCTCCAGTTCGAAGTTCACGCCCGCGTTGGGAGTGCCCGCGTTCAGCCGGGCCGCGAAGACCACACCGGCCAGCGCGGCGAGCACACCCATGGTGACGAAGACCCGGAAGGTGACCCGCTTGTCCTTCACGCCGGACAGCTTCGCCGCCGCCTGGTTGCCTCCGAGCGCGTACACATGGCGCCCCACGACCGCGTTGCGCATCACGAAGCCGAGGCCGATCAGCAGCGCCGCGAGCAGGAGCAGCACCACCGGGACGCCCCGGTAACTGGCCAGCGTCATGGTGAAGGCGAGGACCGCGGCGGCCATCGCCACACACTTGGCGACGAACAGGGAGCGGGGCAGCACATCGAGGTCGTACGCCCGCTGGCGCCGCCGGGACCGCACCTCCTGGACCACGACGACGGCGATGAGGGCGAGCCCCAACAGGACGGTCGGATTGTGGTAGTTGGTGTCGGGCCCGAGCGCGGGGAGGTACCCCGTGGAGATCTCCTGAAAGCCCTCGGGGAACGGCCCGAGCGAGCGTGAGCCGAGCAGGATCTGGGTGCCGCCGCGGAACAGCAGCATGCCCGCCAGGGTGACGATGAACGACGGTATCCCGACGTAGGCGATCCAGAACCCCTGCCAGGCGCCCGCGGCCGCACCGATGACGAGCGCCACCACCAGGGCGAGCACCCAGGGCACATGGTGCTCGACCATCATCACGGCACACGCGGCCGAGACGAACGCGGCCAGCGAGCCGACCGACAGATCGATGTGACCGGCGATGATGACGATCATCATGCCGATCGCGAGGACCAGGATGTAACTGTTCTGGAGCACCAGATTGGTGACGTTGTTCGGCTTGAGCAGCACCCCGCCGGTCCAGATCTGGAACAGCACGACGATCAGGCCGAGCGCGACGAGCATCCCGTACTGGCGCATGTTGAGGCGCGCCGCGCCGAGCAGCAGCGCGGCCGACGCCGGGCGCGGGGAACCGGGCGCCGGCGGGGCGCTCCTCGGGGTGTCGGTGGTGACCGGACCCATGGTGACTACCTCTTGTTCGTGGTCATGTGGCGCATCAGCACTTCCTGGGTCGCCTCGGCCCGCTGGACCTCACCGGTGAGCCGGCCGGCCGCCATCGTGTAGATGCGGTCGCACATGCCGAGCAGTTCGGGGAGTTCCGAGGAGATGAAGACGACCGCCTTGCCTTGAGCCGCGAGCTGGTCGATGACGGTGTAGATCTCGTACTTGGCACCCACGTCGATGCCGCGGGTCGGCTCGTCGAGGATCAGCACATCGGGACCCGCGAAGATCCACTTGCTGAGCACGACCTTCTGCTGGTTTCCGCCGGACAGCCGTCCCACCTGCTCGAAGACGGTGGGCGCCTTGATGTTCATGGACCGGCGGTAGGACTCCGCGACCCTGCGCTCCTCGTGTTCGTCGACCACACCCCGCCGCGACACCCGGTCCAGTGCGGCCGTGCTGATGTTGCGGGCGATGGTGTCGATGAGGTTGAGGCCGTACCGCTTGCGGTCCTCGGTGACGTACGCGATGCCGTGGGCCACCGCCTCGGGGACGGTCCGCGTGCGGATCTCACGGCCGTCCTTGCGTACCGTGCCGCTGATGTTCCGCCCGTAGGAGCGGCCGAACAGGCTCATCGCGAGCTCGGTGCGTCCGGCGCCCATCAGGCCCGCGATTCCGACGATCTCCCCGCGCCGCACGTGCCAGCAGACGTCGTCGACGACCTTGCGCTGCTGGTCGATGGGGTGGTGCACGGTCCAGTGGCGCACGTCGAGCGCGGGGTGCGCGCCCGGCTCGCCCTCGTACGGCGTCCGGTCGGGAAAACGATGGTCGAGGTCGCGGCCGACCATGGCCCGGATGATCCGGTCCTCGGTCGTCGCGGGGTCTCGCACATCAAGGGTCTCGATGGTGCGGCCGTCGCGGATGACGGTGACCGAGTCGGCCACCGCCGCGATCTCGTTGAGCTTGTGCGAGATCACGATCGACGTGATGCCCTGGCCCTTCAACTCCTTGATCAGGTCCAGCAGATGGGCGCTGTCCTCGTCGTTGAGCGCCGCCGTCGGCTCGTCCAGGATGAGCAGCTTCACCTCCTTGGAGAGCGCCTTCGCGATCTCCACCAGCTGCTGCTTGCCGACGCCGATGTCCGCGACCCGGGTCTGCGGATGCTCGCACAGGCCCACCCGCTTGAGCAGCCGCGCCGCGTGCTTCAGCGTCTCGTGCCAGCTGATGACACCGCGGGTGGCGTGCTCGTTGCCGAGGAAGATGTTCTCGGCGATCGACAGATAGGGCACCAGGGCGAGCTCCTGGTGGATGATGACGATCCCGCGCGCCTCACTGGCCCGGATGTCCTTGAAGGCGCAGTGCTCGCCCCGGAAGAGGATGTCACCCTCGTAACTGCCGTGCGGATGAACCCCGCTGAGGACCTTCATCAGGGTGGACTTGCCCGCTCCGTTCTCCCCGCACACGGCGTGGACTTCGCCCGCCGCGACCGTGAGGGACACGTCCGAAAGCGCCCGCACGCCCGGGAACGTCTTGACGATGGAGCGCATCTCCAGGACCGGCGAGCCCGGCTGCGGCGCCTCGTGCGGCCGGTCGCTCACTTCAGGTCACTCGCCTTGATGTAGCCCGAATCCACCAGCTCCGCGCGGTAGTTGGACTTGTCGACGCTGACCGGGTCGAGCAGGAACGCCGGCACGACCTTCTTCTCGTTGTCGTACGTCTTGGTGTCGTTGACCTCGACCGTCTTGTGGTTGAGGACGGCGTCGGCCATCTGCACGGCCTGCTTGGCCAGTGCCCGGGTGTCCTTGTAGACGGTCTGTGTCTGGTCGCCCGCGATGATCGACTTGACCGACGCGACCTCGGCGTCCTGGCCCGTCACGACGGGGTAGGGCTTGGCGGCCGTCCCGTAGCCGCCGGAACGCAGCGCGGACAGGACGCCGATCGAGATCCCGTCGTACGGCGAGAGCACGGCATCGACACGCGCCGTGGAGTACGCCTTGGTGAGCAGGTCGTCCATGCGCTTCTGGGCGGTCGCACCGTCCCAGCGCAGCGTGGTCACTTGATTGAGCCGTGTCTGGCCGCTCTGTACGACGAGCTGTTTCCTGTCCAGATAGGGCTGGAGCGTCTTGAGGGCGCCCTGGAAGAAGTAGCGCGTGTTGTTGTCGTCGGGTGAGCCGGCGAACAGCTCGATGGTGAACGGCCCCTTCGCGCTGCCGTCCTTGAGCCCCAGCTTGTCGATGATGTACGAGGCCTGGAGCACTCCGACCTTCTCGTTGTCGAACGAGGCGTAGTAGTCGACGTTCGGTGTGCCGAGGATGAGCCGGTCGTAGGAGATCACCTTGATGTGCTGCTCGGCGGCCTGCTTCAGTACGTCGCTCAGGGCACGGCCGTCGATGGCGGCGATCACCAGGACGTCCACGCCCTTGGTGATCATGTTCTCGATCTGGGCGACCTGCTGGTCGACGTTGTCCTCGCCGTACTGGAGCTCGGTCTTGTAGCCGAGTGCCTGGAACTGCTTGACCATGTTGTTGCCGTCGTTGATCCAGCGCTCGGACGACTTGGTCGGCATGGCGATGCCGATGGTGGAGCCCTTGCCGCCCTTCTTGGTGTCCTTGCCGCCGCCGTCGCTGCTCTGCCCGCACGCGGCGAGCGCGAGGGCGAGGGAGCCGGCTACGAGGGCGAGGGCTGTTCTGCGGAAACGGGTGCGGCGCATGGTGATCAGTCCTTCGGGTTCACGGAGAAGCGGTTGAGGGAGCCGGGGAGGCGGGAGCCGAGCGGGGACATGCCGCCGTCGGCACCGTGCCGGGCCAGCAGGTCCAGCAGGAGCCGGCCGCGCCGCACCCGTTCTCGGGCGGTGTCCAGGGAGACGTCCCGCAGGTGCGCGCCGTAGGGGTAGATGCCGGGCGCCTTGGAGAGACCGAACTTGAGGTACAGCGGCGCGGCGCGGCGGATCAGCTCGGCCGCCTCGTACATCCGTACGTAGCCGCCCAGGTCGTCCGGCGCTTCGATGTAGAGGTCGAGCGGTGCGCCGGACACCCGCCTGATCTCGGTGAAGTGAGCGGCCGTCAGGTCGGACGGCACGTTGACGGAGTCGGCGCCCAGGCGCTCGTAGACGGTGACGGATGCGGGGTTGACCGGGCCGATCAGCGCCGAGACCTTCAGCGTCGTGCCGGCCGGCAGCAGACCGTTCTCGCGCAGCCGGTGCAGACTCCACAGCACGCCCTCGTCGGCGACGAGCAGGCATCCCACCCCCAACTCGGTGGCCCGCAGGGCGTCTTCGAGGCATCCGGCCAGCGCGTCGTGGCCCCTGGCGCGCGGCCCGGCACCGCCCGAGCGGGTGCGGGTGGAGCCGCCGGTGTCCCAGGTGCCGCGCGGCCCGGTGAACAGACAGAGCTCGATGTCGCGTGCCGCACAGGCCTCGGCCATCTCGGTGATCTCGGCGTCGGAGAGCATCCAGACGCCACTGCCCTGGCTGACGCGGTGCACCGGTACGTCGAGCCGCGAGGACTCCTTGAGGACGACGGCGAGTGCTTCGGGGCCCTCGACGGAGGGGATCTCGGTACGCCAGGTGCCTCCGTCGGGGAAGGAGTGCGGGGAGGAGTCGGCGGGGCTGACGACGGGCGCGGCCAGGCCGAGCGCCGTCAGGGCCAACTCGCCGGGGCGACGGGGCCCCGAGGGGTGGCGGACGGGGGCTGAGGTGTCGTTCACAGGCGGGATTCCTTGCGTGAGCGGACGTTCCTGATGTTCGGATGTTCGGTATGTCGAACGTGGTTCGGGACATGGGGCGCGGGGCGGCGAGGCAGCAGCGAAAGAGGGGAGGTGCCCAGGGGGCTGGAGAGGGGAGGTCGCCCAGGGGATGCCTGGAGGGGTCGGGCGCGCCCCCGGCCCCGGCCCCCCGGACAGCCCCCGGCCCCGGTCCACCGGACACCCCCCTGGCTAGGGGCGGAGCAGGACCTTCCCGGTCCCGGGATCTCCGCCGCCGACCAGGGCGAGCGCGTCGGCGTACCGCTCCAGTGGGTACTCGTGCGTGATCAGCGCCGCCGGGTCGATCCGCCGGGCGATGTACGCCCGCACGGCGAACGACCAGGCCGCGGGCGGGGCGCCGAAGACGCTGCGTACGGTGAGCTGGCTCAAGGAGAGGTGGACGGGGTCGATGCCGGTGGCGCCCGGAGCGAACATGCCGGTCAGGACGACCCGGCCACCGCGCCGGGCGAGCAGGGTCGCATCGGCGGCCGTGGTCGGCGCGCCGGCCGTCTCGACCACGAGGTCGAAGCGGCCGCGCAGGGTGGGGGACCGCTCGGGCGTGCGGGCCCCGGTCGCCCCCATGGGGCCTGCCAGTTCGGCCCGTCGCAGGCGGGGGTCGATCACCGTGAGCTCCCTGGGGGAGTAGCCCGACAGGAACTGGACGGCGAGCAGCCCCAGGGTGCCCGCGCCCACCACCGCGATCCGTTCGCCCGGTTCGGGTGCGCCGGCCCGCACGGCGGCGGCGGTCACGGCGGCCGGTTCAAGGAGAGCGGCGGCGCGCAGGTCCGCGCCGTCCGGCAGCGGGTGCAGCAGCCGCGCCGGGACCACCACATGGTCGGCGAAGCCGCCGGGGTGGGTGAACCCGGTCTCGGCGTAGGGGCCCGCGCACAGCGAGGTCTCGCCGCAGCGGCACCGCTCGCACGTGCCGCAGCTGCGAAAACCCTCGGCGACCGTGCCGCGTCCGACCAGGGCGCGGTCGACGTCCGGGCCCACCGCTTCGACCGTGCCGGACCATTCGTGCCCGGGGGTGAGCGGGTAGCGGACGTGGCCCGGGTCGCGATGGCCGTCGTACACCTCACGGTCGCTCATACAGATCCCGGCCGCGGCGACCCGTACGACCACCTCGCCCGGACCCGGTTCGGGGCGCTCGCCGGTGACCAGGCGGTGGCTGCCCGGCGCGTCGACGACGATCGCGCGGCTCTTCATCCCCGAGCCCCGGACGGGTCGCGCTTCTCCCAGCCCTCGGCCCACAGGTCGAACCGCGCCTGCTGCTGCGGGAACTCGGCCGCCGCGTCCACGTCGAGCTCGACGCCGAGACCCGGCGCGTCCGGCAGCTCGAAGTAGCCGTCGACGACCTGCGGGGCGCCCTTGACGACCTGCTTGATGTCCGCGTCCGCGAAGTCGTTGAAATGTTCGAGGATCTTGAAGTTCGGTGTGCACCCGGCCACTTGGAGGGAGGCGGCGGTGAGCACCGAACCGCCCACGTTGTGCGGCGCGACCAGGGTGTAGTGGGTTTCGGCGGTCGCGGCGAGCTTCCTGGTCTCCAGGATTCCGCCGATGTGACCGACGTCCGGCTGAATGATGTCGGCGGTCCCCGACTCGAAGAGTTCGCGGAACTCGATCCGGTCGTGGATGCGCTCACCGGTGGCGATCGGGATGTCGACCTTGCCGGCGACCTTCGCCAGCGCCTTGAGGTTCTCCGGCGGGACCGGCTCCTCCAGCCAGGCCGGATCGAACGGCGCGAGTTCGTGGGCCAGGCGCACCGCCGTGGCCGGCGAGAAGCGGCCGTGCATCTCCAGCATGAGCTCGGTGTCCGGGCCGATCGCGTCCCGCACCGCTTCGATCAACGAGACGGCGTACAACGACTGTTGGCGGTCGAGTTCGAAGTGGCCGGTGCCGAAGGGGTCGATCTTCAGCGCCCGGTACCCGCGCTCGACGACCGCCCGCGCCGCCCTGTGGTACGCCTCGGGGGTGCGCTCGGTGGTGTACCAGCCGTTGGCGTACGCCTTGACCCGGTCGGTCACCCTGCCGCCGAGCAGCTGCCAGACAGGGACGCCGAGCGCCTTCCCCTTGATGTCCCAGCAGGCCATCTCCACGACGGCGATGCCCGACATCACGATCTCGCCGGCCCGCCCGTAGTCGCCGTACTTCATCCGCCGCACAAGGTCCTCGATCGCGAACGGATCCGATCCCGCGATGTGGTTGAGCTCCGCCTCGCGGAGATAGCCGAGCAGCGCGTCGGTGCGGCCGAGCATCCTGGTCTCGCCGACGCCGGTCAGGCCTTCGTCGGTGTGGACCTGGACGTAACTGAGGTTTCGCCAGGGGGTCCCGACCACATGGGTGCTGATTCCCGTGATTCGCAAGGCAGTTGCTCCCGGGGCTGCTGTTCATGACGTTCGATATTTCGTCATGCGTTCGAAATGTTGGCGTGACGGTAATGAGGCGCGGTCGGGGGTGTCAATGGGTCGGGCGGGAACGACTTCCAGACGGCTCCCGGGTGTTGACGCCGAGACGGGAAAAGGGCCATGCTCCACGGCGTCGGCGTCGCATGACGCAGCCTTGGCCCAGCACAGGCGGGCGCGTCGCGGCAGGGGCGTACGAATCCCCCATGACGGCGGCCCGGAACGCCGATCTCCCGGTACTTCGGCGAAGCCCCACCCATCTGGCGGGAATGGCGGTGTTGCCCCTGCTGCGCATGGTGCGCGAGCGTGCTGTGTCATGGACCGTGACACCACCGCCTCCCCCCTCGCCCTCTCCCGCCGTCAACTCCTGGCCGCCGCAGGCGCTGCCGGAGCCGTCACCGCCGTCGGCGTCGTGCCCGCGTTCGCGGGTCCGCGCACCGGGCTCTCGCTGACCTTCACCGCCGCCACCAACGGTGCGGCCAGCCTCTCGCCCGCCGGTGACCGGCTGATCGCCGAAGTCCAGGACGTCCTGTGGTCGCTGCCGCGCGCGGGCGGCGAGGCCGAACCGCTCACCCCGGCCGGCCTCGAACCGACCCGGCCCGTGCACGCCCCGGACGGCGGCCTCGTCGCCTTCAGCGCCTACCAGGGGGGCGGTTATCACATCTGGACGATGCGCCCCGACGGCACACAGGTGCGGCAGCGCACCGAGGGACCCTGGGACGACCGGGGGCCCGCCTGGTCGCCCGACGGCACCCGCATCGTCTTCGCATCCGAACGCGGCGGGGACCCGGTGGCCGGCAGCCCGTACCGGATCCACGTACTCGACCTGCGCACCGGCCGGTTGACCCGGCTCACCGGGCTCCCGGGGCAGAACGGCCCGCTCCAGGACGCGGCGTGGGAGGACTTCGACCCCACCTGGTCACCCGACGGCAGGCGGATCCTGTTCGTCCGTGCCCAGGCCGTCACCACGCCGTTCGGCCCGGGAGTGGACGCCAAAACCATCGCCGCCGTCCCCGCCCGGGCAGGCGGCGAGGTCACCGTCGCGCACACCGAGACCGAGAACGCGCAGGTCATGACCCCCGCCCTCGCGCCCGACGGCCGTCGCATCGCCTACCTGCGCACCACCGCGGCGCCGAACGCCTCCTGCACCCTGGTCGTCGACGGCAGCCCCGTTCCCCTCGCCGGCGACATCGCCCCGATGCCGCCACGCTGGACGGCCGACGGTGAACTGCTCCTCACCCTGGACGGGGAGTTCACCCTCGTACGCCCGGACGATCCGGCACAGCGGGAGACCATTGCGTTCAAGGGCGCGCTGCCCGTCGACCGGCCGCGCTACCAGGTCAAGACGTACGACCTCGGTGAGGAACGAGTGCGTCCCGTCCGGGGAATCCACCTGCCCGCGCTCTCGCCCGACGGGCGGCGCATCGCATTCGCCGCGCTCAACTCGCTCTGGATCGCCGACACTTCGGGAACACGGCCACCGGAGCGACTGCGCCAGGCGGCAGCGACCCGCTATCTCCTCGGCCCGGCCTGGGCGCGCGACGGCCGCTCGCTGGTGTACGCCGACGACCGCGACGGGCTGCTCGGCGTCTACCGGCGCGACCTCGCCACCGGCGAGGAGAGCGCCCTCGCCACGGGCGGACGGGTGCATCCGGCGCTGTCACCCGACGGGAAGCGCCTCGCCGCCATCGACATGACCGGCCGGCTCGTCGTACGCGACCTCGCGAGCGGCACCGAGCACGCCCTGGTGACCCCGCTCGGCGGCGGCGGCCTTCCCGGGCGGCCGAGCTGGTCGCCGGACGGCCGATACCTCGCCCTGTGCGACCGGAACCGGCTCAACCTGCGCTTCCGCGAGGGCTACAACGTCATCCGGGTCGTCGACACCGAGACCGGCGCCGACCACCTCCACGCGGTGGCCCCGCACGTCTCGATCGCCGACCGTTACGACTCGGGGCCCGTCTGGTCGCCCGACGGGCGGTGGATGGCCGTCGTGGTGGAATCCGCCCTGTGCCTGCTGCCCGTCGCACCCGACGGCACCCCGCAGGGACCACCCCGCGCCCTCACCACCGAACCCGCCGACCACCCCTCCTGGTCCGGCGACTCCACGACGCTGCTGTACCTGTCCGGCGCCCGGCTGCGGCTCATCGGCGTCGACGGCGGACCCACGCGCACGGTACGGGTGGCGCTCGACCAGCGCAGGCCCGCCCCGGCCGACACCGTGGTGCACGCCGGACGGCTCTGGGACGGCACGGGAGAGTCGGTGCGCGACGACGTCGACATCGTGGTGCGCGCGGGACGCATCGCCTCGGTCGAACCGCACCGCAGGCGTGGCGCCGTACGGACCGTCGACGCGTCGCAGCGGACGGTCGTGCCCGGCCTGTGGGACACCCACACCCACCCGTGGCAGAGCACCTACGGCGGTCGCCAGACCGTCGGACAGCTCACCTACGGCATCACCACCGCCGTGTCGCTCGGCGGCTTCGCCTACGAACAGGCCCGCATCCGCGAGGCCGTAGCCACCGGACAGCTCGCCGGGCCACGCCTGCTGACCACCGGCGAACTCCTCGACGGCTCCCGCGTCGCCTACAGCATGGGCCGCGCCCACCGCACCGAGGCAGGCCTCAAGCGCTCACTGGAACGCGGCGCGGCACTGGACTGGGACTTCGTGAAAACCTATGTGCGCGCGCCCAGTTGGATCATGGCGGAGGCCGCCCGCTTCGCGCACGACCGGCTCGGCGTACGCTCGGGCAGCCACCTGATCTCGCCCGGCGTCCAGGTCGGACAGGACCTGACGACCCATCTGCTGGCCACGCAGCGCGCCGAGTTCGGGCACGCCACCTCCGCGACGGGCCGCGCCTACGAGGACGTCGTCGAGATCTACACGGCACGGGGCATGAACTTCGCCCTCATCATGACGCCGTTCACCTCCGCACCACTGATCGGGGCGGACCCCGGCCTCGCCGACGACCCGCGGGTCACCACCGTGATGCCGCCGTGGGACACGGCCGCCGTGCGGACGTCGGCGGCCACCCCGCCCACCGACGCCCAACTGGCCACGCTGCGCACGGAGACCGACGTCTACCGTCGCGTCCTCGACGGCGGCGGCCTGGTCGCGCTCGGCACGGACCAGCCGCTCGTCCCCGTCGGGCTCGCCCTGCATCTGAGCCTGCGCGCCCTGCACCGGGGCGGTCTCTCGCCCGCCGCGGCCCTGCGCACCGCGACCGTCCACCCCGCCCGGCTGTTCGGGCTCGACAAGGACCTCGGCACGGTCGAGCGCGGCAAACTCGCCGACCTCACCCTGGTCGACGGCGACCCGCTCGACGACTTCGACTCCATGGTGCGCACCACCGGGGTGCTCAGGGGCGGCGTGCCGTACACCACCGATGATCTGGTCGCCGCGTTCCAGCCGCACGAGAGGCACACGGCGGCCACGGCCGAGGACTGGCTTGAGGTGGGTCGTCTCATGCGGCGCGACGGCTGCTGCGACGCCGGGATCTGAGCAGCCGGGCTGAGGCGCCAGGATCCAGGATGGCGGGATCCGGGATGGCGGGATCCGGGACGGCGGGATCCGGGACGGCAGGGGCCGGGCGGCGAGGGCGGTCCGGCCCCGGACGACTGGCGGTGCCCGGCGGTCAGCCCAGGGCGCCGAGCCCCTTGGCCAGGTCGTCGCCGTTCATGACCGGCGCCAGATCGATTTTGGCGCCGAACTCCTGCATGAACGGCTCGGCGATCCTGGGGATCTCGGAGGAATCGGCCATGTCGAAGACGATGAGCGCCGTACGGCGGCCGTCCTCGGCGGTGAAGTAGGCGGCCTCGGGGCGGAGGCTCTCCATGATGGACTGCATCGACTTGGCCATCGTGCCGCCCCGGATCGACTCGTTGGTCTTCTCCGTGTCGAGCTGTGCCTTCAGCAGTACGCGCACACCACTCACCTCTTCCCGGCCGGGCGGGTGCGCTCGACGTACCGGTGGATCCCGGCCGCGTTCCCCTCCAGCGTCCCCCTTTTGCCCCGGTGTCACAACAACTGCCCCGAACAGCCCAGCACGACGCGCGGCAGGCTCCGGCACCCGGCTCCAATGAAGGGGTGACCGCGCCTCCAGACGACTGCCTCGCGCGCAATGAGTGGATCTGCGGCGCCTACCTGTCGAGCCGCCGCCAGATCCTCTGGGGCGCCGTGGTCCAGCACCTCCAGCTCACGGCCGTGTCGGTCCTGATCGGCCTCGTCGTCGCCGTGCCCCTCGCCGTCGCGGCCCGCCGCTGGCGATGGGCCGCAGGACCGGTCCTCGGGGTGACCACGATCCTCTACACCATCCCCTCCCTCGCCATGTTCTCGCTGCTGCTCCCCGTGTACGGGCTGTCCGCCTCCATCGTCATCGCGGGCCTGGTCCTGTACTCCCTGACCCTGCTCGTACGGAACATCCTGGCCGGGCTGCGCGCCGTGCCCGAGGACACCCGGCAGGCGGCCCGGGGCATGGGATACGGACCGGTACGGCTGCTCCTGGCCGTGGAGCTCCCGCTCGCCGTACCGGCCGCCATGGCCGGCCTGCGCATCGCCACCGTCTCGGCGGTGTCCCTGGTGACGGTGGGCGCCATCGTCGGCTACGGCGGACTGGGCAACCTGATCTACTCCGGGATGAACACCTACTTCAAGGCGCAGGTGCTCACCGCGTCCGTGCTGTGCGTGATCATCGCCGTCGCCGCCGACCTGGCGCTGCTCGGTGTCCAGCGGCTGCTGACCCCCTGGACGAGGGCGGTGCCGCAGTGAACACGCTGTCCCAGGCCTGGTCGTGGCTCACCTCCGCCGCCCACTGGTCGGGCGAGAACGGGATCTGGCACCGGCTCGGCGAACACCTCTGGCTCACCGCGCTGTGCCTGGTCCTCAGCTGCCTCATCGCGCTGCCGGTGGCCCTCGTGCTCGGCCATCTCGGCAGGGGCGGCACGCTCGCGGTCAACATCTCCAACGTGGGCCGTGCCGTGCCCACGTTCGCCGTCCTCGTGCTGCTCCTGCTGACTCCGCTCGGCAGGCACGGCGAATGGCCGACCATCATCGCGCTGATCCTCTTCGCCGTGCCGCCCCTGCTGACCAACGCCTACGTCGGCATGCGCGAGGTCGACCGCGACGTGGTGCGCGCGGCCCGGGGCATGGGCATGACCGGGCGCCAACTCCTGCTCCGCGTCGAGCTCCCGCTCGCCCTGCCGCTGATCCTCACCGGGGTGCGCATCGCGGCCGTCCAGCTCGTCGCGACCGCCACCCTCGCGGCCCTCGCCGGCGGCGGCGGACTCGGCCGGATCATCACCGCGGGGTTCAACCTGGCCTCGACGCCCCAAGTCGTCGCGGGCGCCGTGCTCGTCGCGGTCTTCGCGCTCGTCGTCGAAGGCCTCTTCGAGACGTTCCAGCGCCTCGCGCCGCAGTGGGCCAGGGGCGGTTTCGGATGAGGCCACGCCTGGTGCCGGCCGTTCTCGCCCTGACGGCGGCCACCGCGTGCTCCACCGGGCCGAGCCTGGAGAAGCAGGGCTCGGTCACCGCGCCGCCCGGCGACAGCAGGCACCTGACGATCGGCACCGCCGGATTCACCGAGAGCGACCTGCTGGCCCAGATGTACGCCGCGCTCCTCGACAAGGCGGGCTACCACACGAAGATCCTCTCGGTCACCAACCGGGAGATCTACGAACCCGCCCTGGAGAGCGGCCAGATCGACATCGTGCCCGAGTACGCCGCGACCTTCGCCGACTGGCTGAACGCCAAGGCGCACGGCGCCGACGCCCGCCCCGTCGGCTCACCCGATCTGAACCACACCATGACGGCCCTGCGCGCCCTGGCCACCCCCCGCGGCCTGACCGTGCTCGACCCCGGCAGAGCGGTGGACCAGAACGCCTTCGCGGTCGCGGAATCCTACGCCCGCCGGCATCGGCTCAAGACGCTGAGCGATCTCGGCGCGGCCAGGCTCCCGGTACGGCTCGCCGCCGGGGACGAGTGTGTGCAACGCCCGTACTGCGAACCGGGGTTGAAAAAGACGTACGGCATCGACGTCACGGCCGTCGACCCCAAGGGCGTCGGCACCACCCAGGCCAAGCAGGCCGTGCAGAGCGGTCAGGACCAGATGGTCCTGACCACCACGACGGACGCCACGCTCGGCGACTTCGGACTGGTGCTGCTCGCCGACGACAAGCACCTCCAGAACGCCGACTACATCGTGCCGGTGGTGAACCGCTCCCGCGCGGGCAGTACGGGAGTGACGGCCGCCCTGAGCAGGCTCAACACCGTGCTCACCACCGCCGACCTGGCGTCCTTGAACGAACAGGTCGACAGCTGGCGCAGGCTGCCGGAAGACGTCGCCAGGAACTACCTCAAGTCCAGACACCTGATCTGACGGCCTGCGCCAAATCCGCCTGCGCCAACTCCGCCACCCCTTGCGGAAGCCGGGCACTCTCGCCCCGGGGTCCCGTCGCCGGCGGCCGGATGGCTCTTCCCGGGTCCTGAAGCGCGTTGACGGGCCGCGGCGAGTCTGCCCGTCCCTCACGCATCGGCGACCGAGTCGAAGTCGACGTCCCCCCGTCCCACCCCCTGCGCGTCCGCGTCCACCGACCTGCGCAGCGCCTCGTGCAGCTTCGCGGGGGTCAGGACGCCCACGAAGCGCGCCCCGTCCACCACGGCGACCCAGCCGGCGTCGTACTGCAACATCTCGCTGAACGCCTGCTTGAGCGGCGCACCGACCGGGACCCACGCCTCCATGCGCCGGGCCAGGTCGGCGACCGAGCCCGCGCCGGCCAGCGAAAGTTCCTCCGCGGCGACCCAGCCGTGCAGCTCGCCCCCCTCGTTGAGCACCACGGCCCAGCGGGCGTCCTCGCCGCGCAGCCGGGCCGCCGCCGCGCCCGCGGGCTCGTCGAGGCGTACGAGCGGCGGCTGTTCCAGGTCGTCGGGCTCCACCGTGGTCACCGACAGGCGCTTCAACCCCCGGTCCGCGCCCACGAACTGGGCCACGTACGAGGTGGCGGGCGAGCCCAGGACCGACGCCGGGGTGTCGAACTGCTCGATCCGTCCGGATCCGTACACCGCCATGCGGTCGCCCATCCGCACGGCTTCCTCGATGTCGTGGGTGACCAGGAGGACCGTCTTGCGCACCGTCGCCTGAAGGCCGAGGAATTCGTTCTGAAGCCGCTCGCGGACGACGGGGTCGACCGCGCCGAACGGCT
This sequence comes from Streptomyces sp. NPDC048416, assembly GCF_043200435.1. Lineage (NCBI taxonomy): Bacteria > Bacillati > Actinomycetota > Actinomycetes > Kitasatosporales > Streptomycetaceae > Streptomyces > Streptomyces sp. NPDC048416. The sequence goes on along the minus strand of NZ_JBICXU010000027.1, from coordinate 9,674 downwards.
CGTCCATCAGCAGGACCGGAGGGTCCGCGGCCAAGGCCCTCGCCACCCCCACCCGCTGGCGCTGGCCGCCCGACAGCTGCGCCGGGTAGCGCGGCCCGTACGTCGCCGGGTCGAGCCCGACGAGGTCGAGCAGTTCCGCCGCCCGGGCCCTGGCCTTCGCCTGCTTCCAGCCGACGAGCGCCGGGACGGTCGCCGTGTTGTCGAGGATGGTGCGGTGCGGGAAGAGCCCGACCTGCTGGATGACGTACCCGATGCGGCGGCGCAGCCTGACCGGGTCGAGCGTGGCGATGTCCTCGCCGTCGACGAGGATGCGGCCCGATGTGGGTTCGATGAGCCGGTTCACCATCATCATCGTGGTCGTCTTGCCGCAGCCGGACGGGCCGACCAGGGTGACCAGTTCGCCCTCGGCGACCTCGAAGGACAGGCCGTCGACGGCACGGGTGCCGTCCGGATACACCTTGCTGACCTGCTCGAACCGGATCATGAACCCACGCTAGGAGCCCCCGGCCCCGCCCGCACTCGGGCCGGTCCGTGGGGGTGGGGCGCGGGCCCGCTCAGAGAGCGCCGGGCAGCAGCACCCGGAAGAGCGCGCCCTCGCCCGGCGCGGTCTCCAGCTCCACCCGCCCCTGGTGGGCCTGCACCAGGGCCGACGCGATGGCGAGACCGAGCCCCGCGCCGCCGCCCGCCTGACGGCTGCGCGAGGCGTCCACGCGGTAGAAGCGCTCGAAGACCCGGTCGGCCTGCTCGGGCGCCAGGCCCGGGCCCGAGTCGGCGACCTCGATGACGCCGTGGCCGTCGCGAGCGCCGACTCCGATACGGACGGGGGAGCCCGACGGGGTGTGCGCGACGGCGTTGCCGACGAGGTTGGCGACCACCTGCCGCAGCCGCGCCTCGTCGCCGACCACCGGTGCGGGCCCGGGAGCCCCGTGCCCGCCGGGCCCGGTCAACGTGACCTCACGCGACGGGTCGAGGGCTCTGGTGTCGTGCAGGGCGTCCACCGCCAGGGTGCGCAGATCCATCGGCGCGAGCTGGAGCGGGCGCTGCTCGTCCATGCGGACCAGGGTGAGCAGATCCTCCACCAGACCGCCCAGACGTACCGCCTCGCTCTCGATGCGGGCCATGGTGCGCTTCACGTCGGCCTCGTCGGGGAGCGCACCCATCCGGTACAGCTCGGCGAAGCCGCGGATGCCGGCGAGCGGCGTACGCAGTTCGTGACTGGCGTCCGCGACGAAGCGGCGCATCTGCTCCTCCGATTCGGCGCGCGCCGCGAAGGCCGATTCCAGCTGCGCCAGCATCCCGTTGAGCGCGCTGGTCAGCCGGCCCGCCTCGGTACGCGGTGAGGCGTCCGGCATCCGGTGCGAGAGCGGTCGGCCCGCGGCGATCTCCACCGCCGTCGCTTCGATGCGGCGCAGCGGTCGCAGCCCCGCCCGCACCGCGAACCAGCCCGCCACCCCGAGCAGCAGCGCCACGACGATGCCGATCAGCTGAAAGGCCGTGGCCAGGTGATCGACCGTCGAGGAGACCTCCTCAAGGGGCGCCGCCACGACCACCCCTGCGGGCAGCGCGGGGTCGCCGCTGTCCACCGGCACGATCAGCATCCGCCAGCTGCCGCCGCCGTGATCACTGGGCACCTCGAAGGGCTTGCCCAGGCGGTCCCGCAGCGCCTTCGCGTCCATCGTCGGCCACAACGGCCGCGGATCGCCCGCGGCGACGGGCTGGCGGAACTGCTCGGTGACCGTCCCGTCGTCCGCGGCGAACGCGATCACATACTGGCTGGGGAGCCAGGCCCGACCGCCCCCCGTACGGCCGGGCCTGGGATTGGGGGTGCCCTCGACGCCGACCCGGTGTGCCACCGAGTCACCGAACCGGTTCAGCTGCTGGTCCACCCGCTGGACCAACTGGGCACGTACCGAACTGAGGACGACGGTGTCGCTCACGGTGAGGCCGAGGGCCACCAGCGCCATGGCGAGCAGCACGAGCCGCGAGCGCAGCGAAAGCGCGGAGAACCGGCGCGGCAGCCGGCCGAGCCGCGCCCGGATGTACCTCAGCATCGCGGGCGCACCTCAGGACTGCGGGCGGCGCAGCACATAGCCGATGCCGCGCACGGTGTGAATGAGCTTGGGCGCGCCGTCGGCCCCGGAGTCCACCTTGCGGCGGACGTAGGAGATGTAGGACTCGACGATGCTGAGGTCGCCGCCGAAGTCGTACGCCCACACATGGTCGAGGATCTGCGGCTTGGACACGACACGGTCGGCGTTGACCATCAGATAGGCGAGCAGCTTGAACTCGGTGGGGGACAGCGAGACCGGCCGGCCCGCCCGCAGGACCTGGTGGCCCACCGGGTCGAGTTCGAGATCGCCCGCCACGAGCCTGCCCTCACCGCTCGGACCGCCGGTGCGCCGCAGGATCGCGCGGATCCGGGCGATCAGCTCCTCCAGGCTGAAGGGCTTGGTGACGTAGTCGTCGCCGCCCGCCGTCAGCCCGTTGATCTTGTCGTCGACGCCGTCCTTGGCGGTGAGGAAGAGCACCGGAAGATGGTCCGGGCCCGGCCCGCCCCCCGACTCCTCGCGCAGCCTGCGCACGACCGCGAAACCGGTCATGTCGGGCAGCATCACATCGAGCACCACCAGATCGGGGCGCTCCTTGGCGACGGCGGCCAGCGCGTCGGCGCCGGTCGCGGCGGAGACCACCTTGAAGCCGACGAAGCGCAGCGACGCCGAAAGCAGCTCCCTGATGTTGGGCTCGTCGTCGACGACCAGCAGGCTCGCCTCGGGCGCGGCTGCGTCCGTCGGGGCCATCGGTTTCCTCCTCGTGGCGGCGTGAAGCGGTGGGCACGGTCAGCCCCGGCCTGCGCCGAAACCGCTCGCACCGCCCTGGGTGACGGTGGTCGCCGCGACGTCCCCTGTGGCGTTCTGGCTGCCGCGCACGGTGACCGTCTGGCCCGGCTGGAGATCGGACACCTTGCCGCTCTTGGACTCGGTGACCTGGGTGCTGCCGGCCGTGGTGACCTTGACGACGTTGCCCTGGGTGTCGGTGACGTAGATGGTGCTGCCGTCGACGAGCTTCACCGTACCGATGGTCAGACCGCCCGCCGCGGCCGCCCCCGTACCGCCTCCCTGGCGCTGGCCGCCCTGGCCACTCTGGCCGCTCTGTCCGCTGCCGAAGCCCGGCCGCTGGCCGGCCTGGCTCGCGCCGCGGCCGGCCGCGGCGGGCGTGCGCTGGGTGGCCGAGGAGCCCTGATGCTGGCCCTTCTCCACCAGGGCGCCCGCGGCGAACGCGATGCCCGCCACCAGGCCACCGGACAGCAGCAGCGTCAGCCAGGGCAGCCGGGGCCGCGGCGGGGCGCTGAGCTCGGCGGAAATGTCCCGGGCGTCCGGCGGTTCGGCGAGGATGTCCTCCGGGCCGCCGGTCTCCGTGGGGCCGCCCACCGCGGGCCCCGCGCCCTCCACAATCTCGGCGTTGCCGAACATGTCAGCTTCTCCCTGTCCGTACATGGGGTTCATTCGTGCCGCAGCGCTTCGATGGGCCGCAGGCTCGCGGCGCGATGGGCGGGATAGCCGCCGAAGAACAGCCCGATGGCCACGGCGATGGCGAAGGCGCCGACGACCGATGCGGGGATGATCACCGGCTTGATGCCGACGATGGTGAAGTGCGAGCCGATCAGGCCCGCCGCGACGCCGAGCCCGCCGCCGATCAGCGAGAGCAGGGTCGACTCGGCGAGGAATTGCCCGAGGATCACCCCGCGCGGGGCTCCGATGGCCTTGCGGATGCCGATCTCGCGGGTCCGCTCGGTCACCGTCACCAGCATGATGTTGGTGATGCCGATCCCGCCGACCAGCAGGGAGATCGCCGCCACCGCACCGAGCAGCACCGTGAACGTCTTGTTGGTGTCCGCCTGCGTGGTGAGCAGGGAGGCCTGGCTGCTGACCCGGAAGTCGAGCGCCGTCGGGTCCTTGAGCCCGTGCCGGCCCATCAGGACGGTGGTGATCTCGCTCTGCGCCGCCGTGGTCGCGTCGGCCGACGTGGCCTCGACGAGGATCTGGCCGAGCGAGCCGAAGCCGGTGAAGGCGTTCTGCACGGTCGGCAGCGGCGCCACCACCAGGTCGTCCGGGTCCTGGAATCCGGTGCCGCCCTTGGTGGCGAGGACACCGACCACCGTGAACGGTGTGCCGCCGAGCGTCATCTTCTTGCCGACCGGGTCGGCCGTACCGAACACGTCGGTCGCCGTCGTCGAGCCGATCACGGCGACCTTGCGCGAGCCGAGCACGTCGTCGGAGCTGAAGTAGTCGCCCTTGGTCACCTTGCTGTTGGACGCCTTGAAGTACGCCGGGTAGGTGCCCACGACCTGGCTCACCGTGTGCGACGTGCCGTCGTACAGGGCGGTCTGGGAGGTCGTGGTCTCCGGGGCGACCGACTCGATGTGCGGGGCGGCCGCGGGGTCGGCGAGCGCCCTCGCGTCGTCGACGGTGAGCGGTTTGGTGGCGGTGGACGAGCGAGCGCCGAAGCCGCCGCCCGATGACACCGTGAGCGCGTTGGTGCCCAGCTTCTCGATCGAGTCCTTCACGGACTGCGACGATCCGTTGCCCACCGCGAGCAGCACGATGACCGCGGCCACGCCGATCAGCACCCCGAGCATGGTCAGCGCGGAGCGCACCTTGTTCGCCGCGAGCCCGCCGAAGGCGAACCGCAGCGTCTCGAAGGGGTTCACCGGGCGCCTCCGACAAGGGAGTCGTGGTCGCGCAGGGCGGGCGGCGGGCCGTCGGCGGAAGCCTGCCGCACGTCCTCGACGATCCGTCCGTCGACGAGCCGGACGACCCGCTTGGCGTGCCGGGCCACCTCGTCCTCGTGGGTGATCAGGACGACGGTGCGCCCCGCGGCGTTCAGCCGGTCGACCACGGCGAGCACGTCCTCGGTGCTGCGGCTGTCGAGGTTGCCGGTGGGCTCGTCCGCGAGCAGCATCGCGGGCGAGGTGACCAGGGCGCGGGCAACGGCCACGCGCTGCTGCTGGCCGCCGGAGAGTTCGTTGGGACGGTGGTCCATCCGGTCGGCGAGTCCGACCAGGCTCAGGGCGGCCTGCGCGCGCCTGCGCCGCTCGGCGGGCTTCACACCCGCGTACGCGAGCGGCAGCTCCACCTGCGCGAGTGCGGGTGTGCGCGGCACCAGGTTGAACGACTGGAATACGAAGCCGATCTTGCGGTTACGGACCAGGGAGAGCTGGCGCTCGTCGAGCCCGCCGACGTGGATGCCGTCGAGCAGATACTGCCCGGACGTCGGCACGTCCAGGCACCCCAGGATGTTCATCAGGGTCGACTTGCCCGACCCCGAGCTTCCCATCACCGCCACGAAGTCGCCCTGCTGGACGACCAGTTCGAGGCCGTGGGGCCGACCGCTCACCGGGTCCTGCGGCCCGCGGAGCGCGTGGACGGCCGCGTCGCCGTGCCCGTACGTCTTGATCAGCGCGCGCACCTCGATGACCGGCGCGGGGCCCCAGGGGCCCTCCTCCGGCGCGGCTTCGGACGGCGCCGCGGTCCCGCGCGGCCACAGGGGCGGCGTCATCCGCGGCCACCCCCGCCGCCACCGCTCGCGCGGAAGCCGCCACCCGATGCGGCGCCGCCGCCGCGGCCGCGCGAGGCGCCGCCGCCGAGCCCGCCGGGGAAGGAACCGCTGGGGAACCCGCCGTTGCCGGTCGCGGAGGCCGCGGACAGCTGCACCTTCTCGCCCTCGCTCAGACCGCTGAGGATCTGGTCCGAGCTGTCGCCCTCAAGGCCCACCGTGACGGGGGTCCGCTCGGTGGTGCCGTCGGCCTTGACCACGGTCACGGTGCGGTTGGCACCGGTGCCGGTCACCGCGGCGGTCGGCACCGACAGGGCGCCGGAGGCCTCACCCGTCACGACCTGGATGCTCGCGCTGAGCCCGGTGCGCAGATCGGTGGTGGGGCTGGTGATGGTGAGGGTGGCCGCGTACTGCACGGCGCTGCCCGAGCTGCCGTTGCCGCCGCCGCCCCCGCCGGACCCCGAGCCGCTGCTGACGGGCAGCGAACTGACCGACAGGACCTTGGCGTTGAGGGTGGTGCCCGACTCCGCGTTGAGCGTCACCGTGGCCGCCTGGCCGGGCTTCAGCTTGAGCGCGTCGGCTTCGGAGAAGTTGGCGGTCACCTGCATCCCGGAGGGATTGGTGAGTACCACGAAGCCCGTCAGGGCCGACGAGGACGAGGAACTGGCGCTGCCCGATGCCGAGTTGGATGCGCTGCCCGAACCTGCGCCGTTCCCGCTCGTGCCGTTGCCGCCGGTACCCGAGACGGTGTCGCCCTTCTTCGCGGACACGGAGGCCACGGTCCCGGCGACCGGCGCCGTCAGCGTGGTCCCGTCCACCGCCCGCGACGCCGCGTCCACCGCGTTCTGGGCCTGGGTGAGCTGGGCCTCGGCCTGGGCGAGCTGGGCGGGGTCGACCGTCGGGGACGCGGTGGGCACGGGCGCGGCATTGGCGGCGCCCCGCGCCGACGAACCGCTGCCGGAGCCGGTGGCGGCGCTCGCACTCGACTGGCCCTCCCGCACCTTGGTGAGGTTGGCCTGGGCCGCCGTCAGGGACGCCTCGTCCTGGGCAAGGGTCTCCCTGGCCGCGGTCGCGTCCACCTTGCCGAGCACCTGGCCGCGGCTCACCTTGTCACCGGGTTTGACGTCGACCTCGGTGAGCTTGCCGCCGGTGGTGAAATTCACCCCGGCGTCGCTCGGTGAGGCGAGCGACCCCGAGCCGGACACGGTGGCCAGGACCGTGCCCTTGGTGACCGTCACGCTCTTCGCATCGCTCCGCGCGGGAGTGCTGTCGTGGCCGGTCACCGCCGCGTAGGCGCCACCGGCGCCCGCCAGAACGGCCACACCGAGCACCGAGTTGATCAGGACGGCTTTGCGCCGTCGTGGGAGCACCTTCATGACGCCGGATCCTGGCCGCCCGCACTTTGGAACCCCTGGGAGCTTTCTGGGAGTTCCCTGGGAGCGCGAGAGCGCGCGAATCTTCGCATGGCGGGAGGAAGGGCGCGTAAGGGGCCGTCGTCCGTGTCCCGCGCGTCCTGCCGGGGCCCGGGCACCCAGGGAACTCCCAGGCCTTCCACCGGAGGCACCCACCCCGGTGCGGTTCAGTCATGGGTCGCCGACGGTGCACACGCGCCGACGAGGCCGTCGTCCGCCCAACGCATCGAGGAGACACCGCACATGACCTGGATCAAGCGCCGGGCCGCCACCGCGAGCGCCGCGCTCGCCGTGCGGGCCGCCGTCTCCACCGCCACGCTCGCGGCGTGCGGCCTGCTCCTGGTGGCCTGCTCGTCATCGGCGGCGTCCCCCAGCGCCCAGGCGAAGCCCTCGGCCTCCGCGTCCGCCCAGGGCAAGGGCATGGATGCCTACCGGCAGTGCCTGGCCCAGCACGGCGTCACGATGGCTCCGCGGCCCAGCGGAAGCGGCCGGCCCGGTGGACGGCCGGGCGGCCGGCCGAGCGGACTCCCGAGCGGTGGCGCCCGGCGCCCGGGAGGCGGCGGTGGTTTCGGTGGCTCCGCCGGTGGCGCGTCCGCCGATCCGGCCCAGCGCCAGGCCGCGCAGGCCTGTGCGAGCCTGCGGCCCCAGTTCAACGGGCGGGGCGGTGGGGACAGCACCGCGATGAAGGCGTTCACCAGCTGCCTCAAGGACCACGGCGTCGTGCTTCCCTCCGCGTCCCCCGGCGCGGGCGGCATGCGCGGCTTCAACACCACGGACCCCAAGTCCGCGCAGGCGTTCGGGGTCTGCAAGGCGCTGCTCCCCCAGCAGTCCCACTCGGGAGCACCGGCCCCCGCCGCGAGCCCCACGGCCTGAGGCGGGTGACGCTCCACTCGGGAGCACCGGCTCCCGCCGCGAGCCCCACGGCCTGAGACGGCGGGCGCCCTCCCGCGTGCGCCGGTCGTGCCCACGCGGGGAGGGCGCTGCGCTGCGCTGCCCCCGGCCTACGTGTGGGGCCGCCCGCCCCGCTCCTGCTGCGGGACGGTCTGCGTGGCGCCGGGCAGTGTCGGCTTCGGCAGCGTCGCCACCTCGCGCTTGGCCTCCGCCAGTTGCTCGGCGGTGTCGGCGGGCAGGCGCGGCGGCCCGGGCAGGGCGCTGCCGAACCGGAACGCCGAGGTCAGATCGCCGAAGGTGCGGCGGCGCCACTCACTGATGTTGGGCTCCTTGACCCCGGTCAACTGCTCAAGGAAGCGCAGCGCGGAGGTGTGGTCGAACGCCTCGCTCGCCACCCAGCCGCCCACGGTCCACGGCGAGATGATGATCGCAGGCACCCGGAAGCCGCCGCCGATCGGCAGCCCGCCGACGAACTCGTCCGCCGTGCCCGCCTTCGGCGTCGGCGGCGGCACGTGGTCGAACAGGCCGTCGTTCTCGTCGTAGTTGAGAATGAAGGCGGTCTTCGCCCACACCTTGGGGTGGGAGGCGATGGCCTCGATCTTGCGCGCCACGAAGTCGGCGCCGGCGGCCGGCAGATAGTCGGGGTGCTCGGACTGATAGCCCGTCGGCACGATCCAGGAGACGGTCGGGAGCCGGTCGCCCCGGGCGTCGTCCTCGAAGGTGCCCTCGGGCTGGGGGCGCACTCCGCGCTCGTACAGCGCGGAGCCGGGCTTGGCGTCCCGGAAGCTCTGGAACTGCTCCAGCAGGTTGCAGCCGTAGTCGTCGTCCTGCTGATAGACCTTCCAGCTCACCCCGGCTGCCTGGAGCCGTTCCGCGTACGTCGTCCACCGGTAGGGGCTCGGGGCGGTGTTGTTGAGCACCGGGCCGCCCTTGGTGCCGGCCGCGTCGATGCTGCCCGTCATCCAGTACAGCCGGTTGGGCCAGGTGGGGCCGAGTACGGAGCTGAAGTAGTTGTCGCAGATGGTGAAGGTCTCCGCGAGCGCGAACTGGAACGGGATGTCCTCGCGCGTGTAATAGCCCATCACGTAGGGCCCGTTGACGCCGTCCGCCGAGCGGTGCGCGGGCAGCCACTGGTCCATCTTCCCGTTGTTCCAGGCCTGGTGCTGCACGGCCCAGGCGTGGCTCGTGGAGGGGATGGCCTGCGCGCTGGTGCTGCGCGTGTCCAGGTGGAACGGCAGCAGGTAGCCCTTGGGGTTCACGGTGTCGGGCTGGTAGAACACCGAGCGTCCACCGGGGAGCTTGAGGGCGTTCGGGTCGCTGAATCCCCGTACGCCCGAAAGCGTGCCGAAGTAGTGGTCGAACGACCGGTTCTCCTGCATCAGCATGACGACGTGTTCGACGTCGCGCAGCGAGCCCCGGCGCGGCGCCCCGGCCGCCACCGCCTTCTGCACGCTCGGTGGCAGGAGGGAGAGTGCCGCGGCCCCGCCGAGTGCTCCGGCTGCCGATCCCAGGAGTCTGCGTCGTGTCAACTCGGTCATGAACGCCCCTTCCAGAGCTGTCGGTTGCGACCAGTGACGTGGACCTGCCGGTCAGTCTCGCCCCCGGCGGTGAGGGGCGGCGGGGGGAAACGGTGAACACGCGCCCAACGATGAGCAAGGACTCGGCCGAAAGGCCCCGGCCCCCTCGGCATCACCTCCCGAAGGGGTGCGCCGCACGGGGAAGTCCCCTAGACGAGTCATTCCGAATGCTGACGGTGCGTCCGGGAACGCGGACAGGGCGTCCAAGATCGTTGTGTGACGAACAACCTGGACGCCCTGC
>NZ_JBICXU010000026.1:0-112971 GCF_043200435.1 Streptomyces sp. NPDC048416 | reverse complement strand
TTACATTCCGAACCCGGAAGCTAAGCCTTTCAGCGCCGATGGTACTGCAGGGGGGACCCTGTGGGAGAGTAGGACGCCGCCGAACAAATTGTGGGGAAAGCCCCGCACCAGATCGTAGAAATACGGTCACGGTGCGGGGCTTTTTCGCGTTGACCGTCACACGCGTTGACCGCACACGCGTTGACCGCACACGCGTAGGCGGTCACACGCGTAGGCAGTCACGCGCATCAACGGTCACGCGCGTTGAGGCCGGGCACGCGCGGTGACCGCTCACGCCGGCTGGAGCAGGTCCCAGCGATTTCCGTACAGGTCCTCGAAGACCGCGACCGACCCGTACGGCTCGTGACGCGGCTCCTCCAGGAAGCGGACGCCGGCCGCCAGCATCCTGGCATGGTCGCCCGCGAAGTCCTCGGTGTGCAGGAAGAACCCGACGCGCCCACCGGTCTGCGCGCCCACGCTCGCCAACTGGGTTTCGTCCTTGGCTCGTGCCAACAGCAGCGAGGCCGCACCGGTCGTGGTGCCGCGCGGGCGGACCACCACCCAGCGCGAGCCGTCCCCTCGGTCGGTGTCCTCGGCCAGCTCGAAACCGAGGGCCCGGGTGTAGAAGTCGATGGCCTCGTCGTAGTCGCGCACGACGAGCGTGATCAGTGCAATGTGCGGCATGCGCACCAGGTTATACGTACTACCTGGTGCGGGGCCGTGGCGGTGGAACAATGCGGGGATGGATCTCGACCTCGACCGTCTCGTCGGCCGCGCCCGCTCCCTCGTCGCTCCCGGCCGGCGTCGTATCCTCGGCATCGCGGGCCCGCCGGGCGCTGGGAAGTCCACGCTGGCAGGGGAGTTGGTGGCGCGCCTGGACGGGCAGGCCGTGCTCGTGCCGATGGACGGATTCCACCTCGCCGGCCGGGAGCTGCGCCGGCTCGGACGTGCTGAGCGCAAGGGCGCGCCCGACACCTTCGACGCGGCCGGATTTGCCGCTCTGCTCGGCCGACTGCGCTCGCCCGAGCCGGGAACCGTCATCTACGCACCGGATTTCGACCGCTCGCTGGAGGAGGCGGTGGCCGGGAGCATCCCCGTGGACCCCGAGGTGCCGCTCGTCGTGACCGAGGGCAATTACCTGCTCCACGACGAAGGGGCGTGGGCAGGTGTCGCGGACCTCGTCGACGAGATCTGGTACGTCCAGGCCGATGACGAGGAGCGGGTGCGCGGGCTGGTCGAGCGGCATGTGCGGCACGGGAAGCCGCGGGACCGCGCCGAGCGATGGGTCAGGGAGAGCGACGAGGCCGACGCGCACCTCGTGGCCGCAGGCCGCATGCGGGCCGATCTTGTCATCACCCGGGCTCTGGCTGGGTAGGCTCGCAGCTCTGGCGACCGTGCGAGGGGAAGGCAGCAGACGTGGGGATATTCCGACGAGGGCCGAGGCGGGACGCGAGTGACGTTCCACGGGATTCCGAGTTCGGCTTCTTCTCGAACGACGAGGGCGCCCGGTTCCGCGCCGTGGTCAGGGAGGCGTTCGCCGAGCTGGGCCTTGAGGTCACCGTCTACGCGGACTCGGTCAAGGACAGCGGCGGCCGCCGGTTCGGGCTCGGCAACCTCGCGGCCGTCTGCCACAACGAGCCGCGCGGGCCGCGCGTGTGGCCGGAACTGATCCGCAGGCACGTCGGCATGGTGCTGCGCACCATGGACGCGCCCTCCGCGCTCGACACCATGGCGCCCGAGCAGATCCGCGCCCAGCTCTACCCCCGGGTCATCAGCGGCGACGGGCTCGATCCGCAGAGTTTCGGATATGCGCGCAGCGTGGCGCCCGGCCTCTACGAGATCCTTGCCCTCGACCTCCCCGAGAGCGTCATGATGCTGACCGATGAAGCTCTCGAACCTCTGGGCAAGGTCCCTGAGCTGCGGGAGCTGGCGCTGCGCAATCTGCGGGAGCTGCCGGTCGAGGGACATGAGACGGTCAAGGGCGACGACGGGATGCGCTTCGAGCTCGTCGTGGGTGATTCCTTCTACACGGCGAGCCGGGTGCTGGCCCTCGACGCGGTCGTCCGCCAGGTGACCGGAGCGGAGCTCCCCCCGGAAGGTGCGCTGGTGGCGATGCCTTTCCGCCATCAACTCGCCTTCCACGTCATCCGCGACTCCGGCATGGTCCTCGCCCTCAACGCCATGGCGTCGTTCGCCGCCTCCGGCTTCGAGGACACCCCGGGGTCGATCAGCCCGTACGTCTACTGGTGGCGCGGCGGCGTGCTCACCCAGCTCAGCGATCGCGACGGCGAAGGGCTGCGGATCGTCGTCGGTGAGGACTTCGGCGAGCTGCTTGAGCGACTTGTCGATGAGGAGATGGACGGGCTCTGACGCGGGAGCGCGGTGGCGGGACCCGGGGGCCGATTCCGGTGGCGGGACCCGGGGGCCCATTCCGATCGGGGGCGGTGCGATCGGCAGGCCGGGCCCTCGCGCCCGGGGGCGGGTGCGGGCAGGATGAGCCCATGTCCACGACACCTGTTCCCGCGTCCTTCACCGCCGACGACTACCGGGCCCGGATGGCCCGCGCCGCCGAGTCCGCCGCCGACGCCGGACTGGCCGGTGTGCTCGTCGCGCCCGGCCCCGACCTCGTGTATCTCACCGGCTACCAGCCGACCGCGATCACCGAACGGCTGACCGTCCTGGTGCTCGCGCCGGGCCGGGACCCGGTGCTGGTCGTGCCGACCCTGGAAGCGCCCGACGCGGCGCACGCCGCAGGCGCCGCCGCCCTGACCCTGCGGGACTGGACCGACGGCAATGACCCGTACGCCGTGACGGCTCCCCTCCTGGACGGCCGCGGCCGCTTCGGTGTGAGCGACAACGCCTGGGCGATGCACCTGCTCGGCCTGCAGAAGGAACTGCCCGGCACCTCATACGTCTCGCTGACCGAGGCGCTGCCCATGCTGCGGGCCGTCAAGGACGAGCACGAGCTGGCCCGTCTTGAGGCGGCGGGCGCGGCGGCCGACGCCGCGTACCAGGACATCGTGAAGGTGCGGTTCGCCGGCCGCAAGGAGACGGAGGTCGCCGCCGATCTGGCGGCCCTGCTCCTCAAGTACGGCCATGCACAAGTGGACTTCACGGTCGTCGGATCCGGGCCCAACGGAGCCAACCCGCACCACGAGGCGGGCGAGCGCACCATCGAGCACGGCGACATGGTCGTGCTCGACTTCGGCGGGCTCAAGCACGGGTACGGGTCCGACACCACCCGTACCGTCCATGTCGGCGAGCCCAGCGCCGAGGAGCAGCGCGTGCACGACGTGGTGCGCGAGGCGCAGGCCGCGGGCTTCGACGCGGTGCGGCCCGGCGCCGCCTGCCAGGACGTCGACCGTGCGGCGCGCGCGGTGATCACGGACGCCGGATACGGCGAGTACTTCATCCACCGCACCGGCCACGGCATCGGCGTGACCACCCACGAGCCGCCGTACATGATCGAGGGCGAGGAGCGGCCGCTGGTGCCCGGGATGTGTTTCTCCATCGAGCCGGGCATCTACCTGCCGGGCCGGTTCGGTGTGCGGATCGAGGACATCGTCACCGTGACGGATGACGGCGGCCGGCGCTTCAACACCACCGACCGCGCCATGGCGATCGTCGAGTAACAGGCCCTCAGGGTAAGGGGGTTGAGGTGCGGGGGCCTCAGCGGCCGAGGATCGCGCAGGATTCCGGTGGCATCAGCACGAGCCCGTCCGCGCCGGGTGCCTCGACCGGCTCCCACGCCGCGAGGACCCGGCCGCCGGTCCCGAGCCTGACCCTGACGGCCTCCTTCGAGAGGTTGACCACGACCCGCAGGTCACCGCGCCGATAGGTGAGCCAGCGCGCCTCCTCGTCGTACGCCACCTTGACGGCCGCGAGGTCGGGGTCGGTGAGGTCGGGACGGTCCCGGCGCAGTGCGATGAGTTCGCGGTACCAGGCCAGGAGCCGCGCGTGGGGTTCGCCCGACGGCTCCGTCCAGTCGAGGCACGAGCGCTGTCGTGTGGCCGGGTCCTGCGGGTCGGGGATGTCCTCGGCGGCCCAGCCGTGGGAGGTGAACTCCCGCCGCCTGCCCTCCCGTACGGCCCGCGCGAGGTCGGGGTCGGTGTGGTCGGTGAAGAACTGCCAGGGGGTACGGGCGCCCCACTCCTCGCCCATGAAGAGCATCGGCGGGAACGGGCTCGTCAGGGTCAGGGTCGCCGCGCAGGCCAGCAGGTTCGTCGATAGGGTGGCCGAGAGGCGGTCGCCCTGGGCCCGGTTGCCGACCTGGTCGTGGGTCTGGGCGTAGCCGAGGAAGCGGTGCGCGGGGGTGCGGACACGGTCCACGGGACGGCCGTGAACGCGGCCGCGGAAACTCGAATGCGTACCGTCGTGGAAGAACACGCGGGTCAGGGTCTTGGCGAGGGCGGCGAGCGGTGCGCGGGCGAAGTCGGCGTAGTAGCCCTGGGATTCGCCCGTGAGAGCGGTGTGCAACGCGTGGTGGAAGTCGTCGTTCCACTGGGCGTGCAGGCCGATGCCGCCCTCGTCGCGCGGTGTGGTGGTGCGCGGATCGCAGGTGTCGGACTCGGCGACGAGGAACAGGGGCCTGTCGAGCTCGGCCGCGAGCGCGTCGACGGCGGTCGCGAGCTCTTCCAGGAAGGTGTACGCACGGGTGTCGGCGAGCGCGTGCACCGCGTCCAGGCGCAGCCCGTCGAGGTGGTAGTCGCGCAGCCAGGCGAGAGCGCTCTCCAGGAGGAAGGCGCGGACCTCGTCGGAGCCCGGAGCGTCCAGATTGACGGCCGAGCCCCAGGGCGTGTGGTGGGTGTCCGTGAAGTACGGGCCGAAGGCGGGCAGGTGGTTGCCGGAGGGCCCCAGGTGGTTGTGCACGACGTCCAGGACCACGCCGAGGCCGTGGGCGTGCGCGGCGTCGACGAACCTCTTTAGGGCCTCGGGGCCGCCGTAGGGCTCGTGCACCGCCCAGAGACTGACACCTTCGTACCCCCAGCCGTGACGGCCCGGGAACGGGCACACCGGCATCAGCTCGATGTGGGTGATCCCCAACTCGGCCAGATGGAAAAGGTGTTGGGCCGCCGCGTCCAGGGTGCCTTCGGAGGTGAAGGTGCCGATGTGCAGCTCGTACAGGACGGCTCGTTGCAGCGGCCGGCCCCGCCAAGGATGCTGCCAGGCGAAGGTGTCGTGGACGACGACGGCGCTGAGGCCGTCCGGGCCGTCGGGCTGACGGCGTGAGCGCGGGTCGGGCAGGACGGGGCCGTCGTCCAGTACGTAGCCGTAGCGGTCGCCCGCGCGGCCCTCGGCCTCGGCCAGCCACCAGCCCGCGCGCACGGGATGGCGGCGCATGGGATGGTTCGCGCCCTCCAAAAGAAGGGCGGTCCCGTCGGCGTGCGGCGCCCACACTTCGAACAGCACTGGCGTGTCCCCCTGTCGTTACCGGTTGCGACCATGGTGCGACAGACGAGCGGGACACGCCCGCAATTCGGGACTACTTCCAGATCATGTTGATCGCGCGCTCGAAGACGACATAGCCCGCGCGGCTGAAGGCGTTCGCCATGGGCACGTTGGGCAGATCGGTGGCGGCGCGGATCCGGGGCACGTTCTGCGCGGCGAGGATCCGGGTGCCCTCGGCCAGGATGTCGTCGATGTAGCCGTGGCCCCGGTGCGCGGGCAGCACGCCGATGTAGGAGATGATCGGGTTGTAGCTGTTGCGGGCCGGGATCACGAAGCCGACGGGCCCGCCGCCGCCCGGGAGCTCGGCGATCCGCCACCACGCGCGCGGCGTGGTGTTCGTCTCGAACTCCTCCTCGTACATGAGCTCCGCGGACGCGCGCGGGGTCATCGTGAGCAGTTCCTCGCGCGTGTGCTCGTCCAGTGAGCCCTCCGCGACGAGCGCCATCAGCGCGATGAGTTCGTCGCGGTCGGTGGCGGGGCGGAACGTCAGGCGCGTGGACTCGGCGGGGAGCGGAGTGCCGGGCCGCCACTCCAGGCGCAGCCGTTCGACGAGCGGTGTCGCGCCGCAGGCGGCCATGACGGCCAGCCTGGTCTCGACGACCTCGCGGGCGGCGGGGTCCTCGCGCCAGTCGCCGGGAACGAAACGTCCGTACTCGGGGCGCGTCACGCCGGCGGGCACCACGGCGGCGGTCGCCGTGTTCACCAGACGCAGGCCGATCTCGTGGCGCTCGGGCGCCGGCAGGGAGTCGTCGACGTCGAAGAAGTCGAGACTGCGCGGCGCGGCGCCGCTCGTGCCGGTCCACCACGCGATGCGCGCCAGGACGCGGTCCCCGCGCAGGGCCACCCACATCCAGCCGGGGATGCGGCGGCCGGTGGCCAGATCGTCCGCCAACTCGTGGTCGAGGACATAGGAAAGCTGCTGGAAGAGCCCGAGTTCGCCGGGCCCTGCGAGCGGACGGATGGTGATGTCCGACGCGGAAGTCGTCAAGAGGTCCCCTTGGATGCTGAGAAGTCGGCAGACCCTAACAGCGCACCAGCACGGCCAGGCAAGGCAATTACGGCCACGGGTGTCGCTGCGGCGCAGGTCAGCGGTGGGGGCGGCGGTGCGCGAGAGCGTCCTGAGCAGGGCGCCCCGTGCTGGACACGTCCGGCCCCGTGGAAGGACAATCGGCGGTGTGACGCCCTCTTTCGAATTCCAGACCTCCTCGGCGCCCGCGCGATTGTCCGACGCGGAACGCGACCGGGTCCTGGACGTGCTGCGCGAGGGCGCGGCCGAGGGCAAGCTGTCGCACGACACGTTCCTGCGGCGCGTGGACATCGCGCTTGCCGCCCGCAGTCCGGACGAACTGAGCGCCTTGACCGCCGACTTGGAGAGCCGTGGCCGCTGGGCGAAGGCGGTGTTCGGCGCGGTGGGCCGGGTGTCGGAGTTCTCCGTCTCGCTGCGCAGGGCCTGGCAGTCGGAACGGCTGCCCAAGCTCCTGTTCCCCGTGCCCGGCCCCTATCCGCTGCGCATCGGCCGCGACCCGGCCAACGGGCTGCGGCTGAGCCACGAGACGGTGTCGCGGGTGCACGCCGAACTCGTCTTCCAGTCGGGGACGTGGCAGCTGCGCGACCTCGGCTCCACCAACGGGACCTGTGTCAACGGGCGTCGGGTGACGGGAGTGGTCGCCGTGGCCGACGGCGACCAGGTCAGCTTCGGCCGGATGGCCTTCCGGCTCGCCGCGCACTGAGCGGCGCGCGGGGACCGACCCGGGTGGGGTCCGGCGTCCTCGGGTGGGGCCGGCGTCCTCGGGTGGGGCCGGCGTCCCCGGGTGGGACCGGCGTCCCCGGGTGGGGACCGGCCCCCCGGCCGTGGAGACCATGGTTCCGGCCGTGGGGACCGACCTCCCGGCGTGGGGACCGGCGCCCCGGCCGTGGTGACCGGCGCCCCGGCCCGTGGGGACCGTGGTCCCGGCCGTCGGGACCGGCGTCCCCGCAGGCGCGCCGGGCCCGCGTTCTCACTGCTGGTGCAGGCCCCGCCCGGCCAGAGTGAGGAAGGTTTCGCCGACGGCCTCCGACAGCGTGGGGTGGGCGTGGATGTGACGGGCCACGTCCGAGGGCTCGGCGTCCCAGCCGACGATCAGCTGGCTCTCGGCGATCATCTCGGACACGTTCGGGCCGACCAGATGCACCCCGAGGACCTGCCCGCCGCGTTGGGCGACCACCTTCACCACCCCGCCCTGCCCGTGCACCATGCCCTTGGCGACGGCCGTCAGGGGCAGGGTGTTGACCACGACGTCATGTCCGCGGTTACGGGCGTCGGCCTCGGTCAGGCCCACCGACGCGGTCTGCGGCGAGGAGTACGTGACCCGGGGCACCGCCGCGTAGTCGACGGGCGCGGAAGCCACCCCGGCCAGCGTCTCGGCGACCAACAAGCCCTCCGCGAAGGAGGCATGGGCAAGGCCGAGCGAAGGCGGCGGCAGCAGATCGCCCACCACATGGATACCGGGGACCTCGGTTTCGAGCCGGGACCAGTCGGCCGGTGCGACGAAGCCCCGCTCGTCGGTGGCGAGCCCGGCCGCGGCCAGACCGAGTCCGTCGGTGACCGGCGCGCGGCCCACCGCGACCAGAAGCCGCTCCGCCTCGACGGTGCGGAGCTCGCCGCGCGCGGTGCGCACCGAGGCGCGGACGCCGTCCGGCAGCACGGTCGCGTCCTCGAAGCGCGCGCCGCTCTGCACGTCAATGCCGCGCTTCTTCAGCCCGCGGGTCAAATGCCGGCTGACGTCGGCGTCTTCGAGCGGCACCAGCCGGTCGGCGGCCTCGACCAGGGTGACCTCGGCGCCCATCGACCGGTGGAAGGACGCGTATTCGACACCGATCGCGCCACCGCCGAGCACCAGCACGGATCGCGGAAGCCCGGCGGCGAACAACGCGTCGTCGCTCGTCACCACGCGATGCCCGTCCGCCGAAAGGCCCGGCAGCATGCGGGGGCGCGAACCGGTGGCGAGCACGATGCCGCGTCGGGCGACGACGTTGCCATGGCCCTCGACGTAAACGCTGCGCGGCCCCGTCAACCGGGCGCCGCCGCGCAGCACTTCGACCCCCTGGTGCGACAGGTGACCCTCGACGCCCTTGTGGTTGCGCGAGACGATGTCGTCCCGGGTCGCCACCAGGGCCTGCCAGTCGATCGAGTCCAGGCTCGCCTTCACCCCCCAGCGCTCCCGCGCCTCGGCGATCCCGTCCACCAGCTCGGCGGCGTGCAGCATCGCCTTGCTGGGGATGCAGCCACGGTGCAGGCAGGTGCCGCCGATCTTGTCGCGTTCCGCGAGCACGACCTTCAGGCCGAGGCCGGCGGCGCGCAGCGCGGTGGAATAGCCGCCGGTGCCGCCGCCGATCACAATCACATCGGCCACGCGGTCCTGCGTCACGGAGCCGGCCATGGGGTGCGTCGTGCTGGGAGGCGTCAAGGAGTGCGTCATGGGTGCGGTCCCGTTCTCGGTCGAGGGCTCCGTCACGAGCTCAGCCGGGGGCGCGGCGTGCGGCCCGGTCATGAGGCAACCCTCCGCCCCAGCGCTGCCATGCGTCCAAGGCAATGTTCTTGTGAGAGCGATGCATGATGCTTATGGCGTGCCGGCCGCGGCACGTGCGGCCGACGGGAGAGGGGGCGCGGCGTGAGCCTGCGACAGATGGAGTACTTCGTCACGGTGGTCGAGGAGACCTCGTTCACCCGGGCCGCGGACCTGCTGCACGTCACCCAGCCCGCGCTCTCGCACCAGATCAAGGCACTGGAGAAGTCCGTCGGCGGCGAGCTCCTGGAGCGGCTGCCGCGCGGGGTGCGGCTCACCCCGATGGGCCGCGCCTTCCTGCCGCACGCACGGCTGGCGGTGCGCAGCGCCCTTCAGGCCCGGCGCGCCGCCCGTGCGGCGGCAGGAGCCGAGGGCGGCGAACTGCACATCGCCGCCGTGCACTCGGTCGCCGTCGGCGTGCTGCCCGATGCGTTCGCCCGCTGGCGGCGCGCTCACCCCGGTGTGCGGCTGCTGCTCCATGAGTACGCCGGCACCGAGGCCCTGGAGGAAGCGCTCGAACGCGGCGCCGCCGACCTCGCCGTCGGGCCGGCGCCGCTGCACTGGGAAGGGCCCGTCGTGTCCGTCGGCGAGGAGGAGATCGCGCTCGTCGTCGCCTTCGACGACCCCCTGGCGGGCCGTACCTCGGTGCGTCTGGAAGAGCTCGCGGACCACGCCTGGGTGCGGTGCGCCATGGAGCCCGTCATCGACGGGCTGCCCTTCCTCGACCTGGTCTGCGGGCGGGCGGGCTTCACCCCGCGCACCGTCGTGCGCACCGAGCACACCTCGACGGCGGTGCGGATGGCGGCCGCTGGGGTGGGCGTGGTCGCCGTGCCCACCCACGTCGTGCGCGGCGGGATCGGTGAGGACTGCGTGCTGCTCTCGGTCGAGCCGTCGTGGAAGCGCGGCCTGGCGGTGTTCTCACGGGTCGAGCTGGCCGGCGCCGCGGCCGCCTTCACCGAGCTGTTGCGCAGGTCAGCGCCGTACGGCACCGCCAAGCCCTCACCCGGACGGCCGAACGCGGATCGCGACCGCACGGCGGAGGTGGTCCGCTGAGAGCAGCCACCGGAGCCCGGCGGCCCTTTGAAACTACCCCGGGCCGCAGGGGCCGCGCCCCGCCGCCCCCGCCGGGTGCCGTGAGCGCGGAGGTGAGCGTGACGACCGTCGAACCGGCCGAGGCCGCCCCCCTTCCCTCCCCGACCCCGGCACTCTCGCTGCTCGGGCCCGCCGCCCGCCGCGACCCGTACGCCTTCTACCGGGCCCTGCGCGAGGAACACCCCCTGCTCTGGGACGCCAGGATCGGGGCGTGGCTGGTCAGCCGGTACGCGGATGTCGCCCCCGCGCTCGGCGACGATCACCTCGCCGGGCCTCGCCGCGGCCCCTGCTGCGGGCCGGGGACGGTGCGCTGCGCCCAGGAGTACGCGGCGCCCGAGAGCGCCTTCGCGCTGCTGCGCGAGGTGTGCGCCCGCACCGCGTACGTCCTGGCCCGCAGGCTCGCCGGACGCCAGGAGGCCGACCTCGTCGAGGAGTTCTGCCGCTGGCTGCCGACCGGCACCATCGCCGCCGCGACCGGACTCTCCTACGGGGCCGTCATGGGACGCTGCGGCGCGACGGCGGCCCGCAGCCGCCTGGAGGCACCGGCCGCCGTGGACGCGGGCTGCCACCGCGGTGGCACCAAAGTGGCGCTGCTCGCGGCCCGCTCCGCGGAACACGCGCTGCTCACCGGCCGGGCGCTCGCCTCGCTCATGGCCAACCTCCTCGACCATCCCGAGCAGTTGGAGCTGGTCAAAGCGGTCCCCGCGCTGATCGGGCAGGCGTGGGAGGAATCGCTGCGGCGCAATCCGCCCGTCCACGTGGTGCTGCGCAGGGCCGTGCGGGCACGCGCCCTGTCCGGCGGCACCGTACCGGCGGGGGACGCGGTCGCGCTGCTCGTCGGAGCCGCGAACCGCGACCCCGACCGGTTCACCGACCCCGACCGCTTCGACCTGCACCGCACCGCGCCCGGCCGGTCCGCCTTCGGGCCCGCGGGCTGCCCGGCCGCGCGCGTAGCCGAACTTGAGGCGGAGTGCGCAGTGAACGCCCTGCTCACCGCCATGCCCGGGCTGCGCAGGGCCGACGGCTTCGACGCGGCCGAGAGCGGACTGCTCACCCGGGCCCCTCGCATCCTCCTCATACGGCCCTCTTGAGCAGCGCCACGGGGCGCTCCCCGAACAGCTCCGCCAGGTCCACCGCGCCGGTGAAGCGGCGCCCGGCCGCGAGGACGTCCACCCACGCGCCGTCGGGAAGCCGCAGCTGGGTGTCCGCCCAGCCGCCCGCCTGTGCCAGGCGCAGCGAGAGCCGGGTCACCGCCGTCACCACCTCGCCCGAGCGGCAGAACGCCACACAGTGGGAGGCGCGCGGTCCGCGCGCCTCAAGCGCCAGGTAGCTCGACGACGCGCCGAACGCGGCAGGACGTTCCCGGCGCAGCCGCAACGCGGCCAGCGTGAGCCCCAGCTTGTCGCCGGGGTCGGCCTGCGCCGCCGGATCGAAGGGGACCGGACGCCGGTTGTCGGGGTCCACCAGCGCCGTGTACTCCGCCTCCGTCCCCTGGTAGAGGTCCGGCACACCTGGCATCGTCAGATGCAGCAGCGCGGCCCCGAGGCTGTTGGCCCGTGCGGCCTTTTCGGTCTCGCGCGCGAACTCCTGCACCCATGAGGCCAGTTGACCGCCGGGGCCCGCCGCGACGAAGTCGCCGACGGCCTTCTCGTACTCCGGGTCCTGCTCCGTCCAGGTCGTGTGCAGCCCGGCCTCGCGCACCGCCTTCAGGAGCGCCGCACCGATCCGCTCCGTCTTTGCCGCCCCGCCGAGCCCGACCGAGGTCTGCCACGCCGCCCAGGCGAGGTGCGCGTCGGGGGCCTTGGCTCCCGCGACCTGCTCCAGGAGCGCGGCCCACCGCTGCGGGCACTCCGACAGCACCGCGATCCTGGCTCGCACCTCCGCGCTGCGCTTGGTGTCGTGCGTGGACAGGACGGTGCCGGTGCTCGGCCAGTCACGGGCCAGATCGGAGCAGAACGCGTGGAACTCGCCGGGGTCCACCGATGGCCTGCCCGGGTCCCCGCCGACCTCGTTCACCGAAAGGAGCGGGGTGTACCGGTAGAAGGCGGTGTCCTCCACGGACTTGGCGTGCAGCGCCGAAGCCGTCTGCGCGAAGCGCGCACGGAACCGCTCCTGGTCCGGGCCGTCGCCGAGCCGGCCAAGTGCCAGGTCCCGCACCACGTCCACCGCGGCCGCCTCGTCCGGCACGAAGAACGCCGCCTTCGCCTCCTGGGCCGCCGATGCGGTCAGGACCAGCTCCGCCCCCGACCGGTAGGGGCGGTAGACCGGCACACGGACCAGGAGCTCCCGCACGGCGAGCCGCAGGGCCCAGGGGGCGTGGTCGCGCAGGCGCGGGCTGCCCGTGGCGCAGATGTGCTGGGCCAGGCGCACCAGGTGTCCGGTCTCGGCGGCCAGGTCGTGGGTGAGCACCCGGTACGCCGCCCGGCGGACCGTCGGCTCCCAGCGGCCTCCCCGGTCCTCGCTCAGGCCGGTGAACCGGGCGTACTGGGACTGGAGTTGGGCCGTCCCCGCCGGGTCGGTGAAGAGCCCGTCGATGTGCCGCAGGGCGTCGTAGCCGGTCGTCCCGGCGACGGGCCAGGTCGCCGGCAGCCGCTCGTCGCCGGTGAGGATCTTCTCGACGACCGTCCAGCGGCCGCCGGTCGCCTCGTTTAGGCGGCACAGATACCCCTCGGGGTCCGCGAGACCGTCCGGATGGTCGATCCGCAGGCCGTCCACCACCGAGTCCTCGACCAGTTCAAGGATCTTGGCGTGGGTCGCGGTGAAGACGCTCTCGTCCTCCACGCGAAGGGCGATCAGGTCGGAGATGGTGAAGAAACGCCGGTAGGTGAGCTCGGTCCTGGCCAGCCGCCACCAGCCGAGCCGGTACCACTGGGCGTCGAGCAACTGGGCCATCGGCAGGCCGCGGGTGCCCTCCCGCAGGGGGAAGCACGCCTCGCCGTAACGCAGTACGTCGCCGTCCACCGTCAGGCGGTCGAGCTCCGCGCCGAGGGGCGCTGCGAGGACCGGAAGCAGGACCCGGCCGTCTCCCGCCGCCCAGTCGATGTCGAACCACGGGGCGTACGGCGAGGCGGGTCCCGCGCGCAGCACGTCCCACAGCTGCCGGTTGTGGCGCGCGGATGCCGACATGTGGTTCGGCACGATGTCGAGGATCAGGCCGAGGCCCGACTCCCGTGCTCTGGCGGCCAGTCGGCGCAGGCCCGGCTCACCGCCGAGTTCCTGACGGACCGTCGCGTGATCGGTGACGTCGTATCCGTGCGTCGAACCCGGCACGGCTTCCAGGATCGGGGACAGATGCAGATGGGAGACTCCAAGACCCGCGAGGTAGGGAAGTGCCTCCTCGGCGGCGGCGAACGGGAACGCAGGCTGGAGCTGGAGCCGGTAAGTCGCGATGGGCTGGGTCATATGAACGTACGTACCCCGTTGGGCGGCTTCTGTGCCTTCGGCCCCTGCGTATGCCCCGGTCGGCGGCGCTAGCTTCGCCTGATGGCCGGATCCCTCCAGACCTACCGCAAGGTGCTCGCCCTGACCGGGCCGGTACTTCCCGTCCTTTCCTTCCTCGGGCGACTGCCGACCGCCATGTGCCAGCTCGGCAGTGTGCTCCTCGTCGCGGAAACCAGCGGGAGCCTGGCGACCGCCGGGCTCGCCGGCGGCGCGCTCGCCGCCGGGCAGACCGTCTCGGGACCGCTCCTGGGGCGCGCCGCCGACCGGTACGGACAGCGGCCCGTGGTGCTGGCGGCGGCGCTCGCCAATGCCGCCGCCGTGACCGGCCTGGTGCTGGCCGCCCTCTCCCACCTCGCGACCGGCCCGCTGGCCCTGCTGGGCGCCCTGGCGGGCGCGAGCGTCCCCCAGGTCGGCCCGCTCGCCCGGAGCAGGACCGTCGCGCTGGCACACCGCGCGGGCGCCGACGAGCGGACCGTGGCCGGCGCGCTGTCCTTCGAAGGCACCCTGGACGAGGTGTCGTTCGTCCTCGGGCCCGCCTTCGTGGGGCTCGCCGCCGCCCTCGCCCACCCGGCCGTGGCCCTGCTGCTCGCGGCGGCGCTGCTCGCCGTCTGCGGCACGGCCTTCGCCCTGCACCCGACGGCGCGTCAGGTGTCCACCGCGCGCCGCACAGGCGCCCCGCGCACCGGGCTGCCGGGCGCGGTGTACGCCCTGCGCGCCACGATGGTCCTCCAGGGCGCCATGTTCGGCGCCTCGCAGGCAGGCATCACCGCGCTGACCGAACAGCTCGGCCGGCCCTCGCAGACCGGGCTCGTCTACGCGGCCATGGGGGTGATGAGCGCGGCCGCGGGGCTCGCCATGGTCGCCGTGCCCGAACGGCTCGCCCTCGCGGCGCGGTGGCGGATCGCCACCACGGCGCTGATCGTTCTCTCCGTGCCGCTGCTGTTCGTCGACACCCTGGTGGGTCTGTACGCCACGGTGGTCGTGCTCGGCGTGGCCTATGCGCCGCACCTGATCACCGTGTTCGGCCTGACGGAGCGCCTTGTCCCGGCGGACCGGCTCGCGGAGTCGATGGCGTTCTTGACGAGCGGCATCGTGGGCGGTCAGGCGCTGGCGCTGGCCCTGTCGGGACGGCTCGCCCAGGACCACGGCGCGGTGGCCGCGTTCGCCGTCATGGTGGTGGCGGGGACGCTCTGCGCGGTGTGCTCCTGGTCCGTGCGCGGCCTCGGGGGCCGGCGGCCCGGCGCGGCCGCCACCGACGTCGTCACACGCGGCGGCGCGGCGGCCGCGAAGACCCCGGTCGACGGCTGACGGGTCGGTGGTCGCGTTCATGGTCCCCACTGTGCCGGAGCCCACTGACAAGTGAACTCCGGCGCAGGTCAGAGCCGTTGGGGCGGCCTTGGAGTCATGCGGGCCGCCGCAGCACCGTGAGGCTGCGTCCGATCAGCGTGATCCGCCCGCCGGCCGCCACCTTCGGGCCATCGCCCGGTGGCACCCCTTCGGGGCGGGCGGTGTCCACGACCACCTGCCACTGGCGGCCGTGGTTCACCGGCACCACGAAGTCCAGCGTCTCGGCGCTTGCGTTGAACATCAGCAGGAACGAGTCGTCGCTGATCCGCTCGCCGCGCGGCCCCGGCTCCGAGATCGCGTTCCCGTTGAGGAACACCGACAGCGCCTTCGCGTTCGCCGACTGCCAGTCCCGGTCCGCCATCTCCTCGCCCTCGGGGGTGAACCAGGCGATGTCGGAGAGCTCGTCGTGCGTGCCCTGGACCGGGCGGCCGTGGAAGAAGCGCCTGCGCCGGAAGACCGAATGGTCCCGGCGCAGCCACACCATGGCCCTGGTGAACTCCAGGAGCGTGCCCTGCGGATCGTCATCGGGGTCCGGCCAGTGCACCCAGGACAGCTCGTTGTCCTGGCAGTACGCGTTGTTGTTGCCGCCCTGGCTGCGGCCGAACTCGTCGCCGTGACTGATCATCGGCACGCCCTGGGACAGCATCAGGGTGGCGATGAAGTTGCGCATCTGCCGGGCGCGCAGCTCCCGCACCCCTTCGTCGTCGGTCGGGCCCTCCGTGCCGCAGTTCCAGGACCGGTTGTGGCTCTCGCCGTCGCGATTGCCCTCGCCGTTGGCGTCGTTGTGCTTGTCGTTGTACGAGACCAGGTCGTTGAGGGTGAACCCGTCGTGACAGGTGTGGAAGTTGATCGAGGCGAGCGGCCGCCTCCCGTCGTCCTGGTACAGGTCGGACGACCCGGTCAGCCGGCCCGCGAACTCGGCGAGCGTACGGGGCTCGCCGCGCCACAAGTCCCGTACGGTGTCACGGTACTTGCCGTTCCACTCGGTCCACAGCGGCGGGAAGTTGCCCACCTGGTAGCCGCCCTCGCCCACGTCCCACGGCTCCGCGATCAGCTTGACCTGGCTGACCACCGGGTCCTGCTGGACCAGGTCGAAGAACGACGAAAGCCGGTCCACCTCGTGGAACTGGCGGGCCAGGGTCGCGGCGAGATCGAAGCGGAAGCCGTCCACATGCATCTCGGTCACCCAGTAGCGCAGCGAATCCATGATGAGTTGCAGGACGTGCGGGGACCGCATCAGGAGGCTGTTGCCGGTGCCGGTGGTGTCCTCGTAATAGCGCTGGTCGTCGGCGAGACGGTAGTACTGCGCGTTGTCCAGGCCCCGGAAGGAGAGGGTGGGCCCGAGGTGGTTGCCCTCCGCCGTGTGGTTGTAGACGACGTCGAGGATGACCTCGATGCCCGCCTCGTGCAGCGCCCGCACCGCCTGCTTGAACTCCAGGACCTGCTGGCCCCGGTCGCCCCAGGACGCGTAGGCGTTGTGCGGCGCGAAGAAGCCGATGGTGTTGTAGCCCCAGTAGTTCGACATGCCGGCGTCCACCAGCCGGTGGTCGTTGACGAACTGGTGCACGGGCATCAACTCAAGAGCTGTCACCCCCAGTTGGCTGAGGTGTTCGATGACGGCGGGGTGGGCCAGGGCCGCGTAGGTGCCGCGCTGCTCCGGCGGGAGCTCCGGATGGAGCATGGTGAGGCCCTTGACGTGCGCCTCGTAAAAGACGGTGTGGTGGTAGTCGGTGCGGGGCGGCCGGTCGTCGCCCCAGTCGAAGAAGGGGTTGACCACCACCGAAGCCATGGCGTGCGGCGCCGAATCCAGGTCGTTGCGGCTGTCGGGGCGGCCGAAGTGGTAGCCGTAGACCGCCTCGTTCCATGCGATCGTCCCGCTCATGGCGCGCGCGTACGGGTCGAGCAGCAGCTTCGCCGAGTTGCAGCGATGACCCTCCTGCGGCTCGTACGGGCCGTGCACCCGAAAGCCGTACCGCTGTCCCGGCAGCACCCCGGGCAGATAGGCGTGGCGTACGAAAGCATCGGACTCGCGCAGTTCGACGGCGGTCTCCGAACCGTCGTCGTGCAGCAGACACAACTCGATCCGACGGGCGGCCTCGGAGAAGACCGCGAAATTGGTCCCGGCGCCGTCGTACGTGGCGCCGAGTGGGTAAGCCTGTCCCGGCCACACCTGCATGGGCAAGACTCTTCCACTTCCGCTCGGGGTACTGGGGGACTGTTCGGCCAGATCCTCCTGAAAGCCAGATCCTCCCTGAAAAGACGACGGTCACCCAGGACGTCCGCGTGCGCCAACGGGTGACCCGGCTCCGGCGACGCGGGCAAGCGCTATGAATCCGCTCACCCCGACAGATAGTGCCCACCAGAACAGGCCGTATCCTCCGGCGAGTTGGCAAACTCGACTCGGCATCGGGCTGCACCGCCTCCCGCTCCCGGAGTACCCTTCCTTGATCGTTGAAGGGTGCGCGGGGCGGGTTCGGCCCGCTCGGGTTTGCCGGGGGGCGGAAGGCGGTGCGCGGGTGAGCTCGGGAGGCCTTGAGCTGCCCCCTGGTGACACGGGTCATGAGGGGGAGTCCGGCGACATCCCACCCGGAGCGGTCTCCCTGGCGCGCCCGATGGAGATCGGCGCCGAGCTCGACTGGGGCGCCGACGCCTGGAGCGAGGTGCGTACGCGCGCGCAGCGGGCCGGGCGCGCCTACATCTGGCTGAACCTGGTGGAACAGCGGCTGCGTGCCGTGGTGGCCGCCGTGCTGCGGCCGATCTACGAGCCGGTCCACGGCGACGACTGGGTGGTCGCCGCAGCGGGACCGGCCGGCCAGGAGTGGGTGCAGCGGGCCGTCGCGGTGCGCGAGGTCTCACGCCGCAAGGGCTATCTGCTCGACCCCGCCGACGACAACGTGCTCAGCTTCCTCACGCTGCCTCAGCTGCGGGAGCTGATGGTGCAGCACTGGCCCTGCTTCGAGCCGTACGTGGACGACCGGCGCGATGTCGAACTCGCCCTGGACGAACTGGAAGTGGCGCGCAACGTCGTCTCCCGCAACCGCGCCCTGAACGAGGCGGTGCTGGCCCAGGCGGAACGCGCCTCGGCGCGGCTCCTGGACGTCCTCGGCGGCGGCAGCGGGGCCCCGGCCGCGCACCGCCTGCCCATCGACGCCGTGGAGGACCTGGTCGGGGACCGGTACGCCGACGTCGTCTCCGTCCACTCCGACCGGGTGCGCCTCCAGCGCCAGCTGCCCGCCGAGGACCTGTTCGGGAACGCCCGCCGCCTCGACGCGATAGGCATCGGCCTGAACCTGCTGGTGCAGAACTACTCGGGCCGGCGCCTGGTGCGGCTCGCCGAGTCGGGCTGCCGCATCCGGCTGCTCTTCCTGAACCCGGCGAGCAGCGCGGTCAAGCGGCGCGAGCGGGAACTCGGCCTGAAGAAGGGGGAGTTGAGCCGGTCGGTCGAGATGAACATCCTGCACATGCGGCGGGTGCGGGCCCGGCTGCGCGATCCGGGAGCCTTCGAGATCCAGGTCTTCGACGAGACGCCGCGCTTCACCGCCTATCTGGTGGACGGCGACGGGGCGGACGGTCTGGCGGTCGTCCAGTCCTATCTGCGCCGCGCGCGGGGGATGGAGGCGCCGGTGCTGGTGCTGCGCGGCGGCGGGCGGCGGGGGGTGGTGCGGCAGGGCCAGGACGTGGAGCACGGCCTCTTCGAGACCTACCGCGAGGAGTTCGAGTCGGTCTGGGTTGATTCGCGCCCTGTGTCCTGAAGGGCGAGGGTGCTTCCTCCGGCGCATTCCGGCCGCGCGGCCGATTGTCAGTGCCGCGTGCGAGGGTGGTCGTCAACTGGGGGAAAGCACCACGAAGGAGGGGCAGCAGCATGAGCTGGCACCTGGAGCCGCTGGTCGGCTTCGACCTGGAGACCACGGGCACCGAGCCGCGCGAAGCGCGCATTGTGACGGCCGCGATCGTCGAAGTGCGGGGCGGTGACGTGGTGCGCCGGCACAGCTGGCTCGCGGATCCGGGGATCAGGATCCCGGCCCAGGCCTCGGCGGTCCACGGCATCAGCAGCGAACGGGCGGCGGCGGAAGGACGGCCGGCCCCCGAGGTGGCCGACGAGATCGCCGACATCCTGACCGCCCACTGGCGCGGTGGCGTGCCGGTGGTGGCCTACAACGCGGCGTTCGATCTGACGCTGCTCGCCGCCGAGCTGCGCCGCCATCGACTGCCCTCGCTCACCGACCGGCTGGGCGGCGCGTCCGTGGGCCCCGTCGTCGACCCGTACACGATCGACCGCTCCGTGGACCGCTACCGCAAGGGCAAGCGCACCCTCGAAGCGGTGTGTGCCGAGTACGAAGTGGCCCTGGAGGCCGCGCACGACGCGGGGGCCGACGCGCTGGCGGCGGCCCTGCTCGCCGGGGCGATAGCCGAGCGCCACCCGCTGGTGGCGCGCCTCGAACCGGCGGAGCTGCATGAGCGTCAGATCCACTGGTACGCGCAGTGGGCTGCGGACTTCCAGCGCTTCCTGCGCGAGAAGGGCACCGCCGACGCGGTGATCGACGGAGCCTGGCCGCTGCGTGAGCTGACGCCCGCCCAGGGCTGAACTCCCGGACGCCGCACGGCCGCTCGGGCCCCGGCGCCTCAGAACGGGTACCAGCGCACCTCGGGGTCCTCGTCGCGCAGGGAGGCGACGCGGCGGCGGAACTCTTCGCGTGCCTTCGGGTTGGCCGGAGCGTGCTGGGCCACCCAGGCGCAGCTGGCCGTCTCCCGGGCGCCGCGCAGGACCGCGCAGCCCTCCCATGTACGCACGTCCCAGCCGTAGGCGGTCACGAACGCGTCGTACTGCTCGGCGGGCAGGCCGTAGCGGTCGCGGGACAGGGCCATGACGACCAGGTCGTGCTCGCGGAAGTCGAAGGAGAAGGTCTCCAGATCGACCAGGACGGGCCCTTCGGGCCCGATGTGCACATTGCGGGGGAGGGCGTCGCCATGGATGGGGCCGAGCGGCAGGCGCGGAGTGAGCGCGGCGGACGCGGACGCGAAGCCGTCCCTGCGGGCCCGCAGATAGGCCGCGTCGTCCGGGTCGATGGCCTCGCCCGCCAGGCGTAGCCACCGTTCGACACCGCCGAGCAGGTCACGTCGGGGCAGCGGGAAGCCGGGCGCCGGCAGGGCGTGGACATGGCGCAGCAGGGCGGCCAGATCGGCCGGCTCGGCCGGGCGTTCGGCGGCGGGCAGCCGGTGCCACACCGTCAGGGGGTGGCCCTCGACGAGCCGCGGCTTCGGCTCGGCGGCCCGCACCGCGGGCACGGACGCCTCGGCAAGCCAGGCCGCGATGGTCATTTCGCGTGCGGCGCGCTCAAGAAGCTCCGGATGGTGCGTGGCGTCGCGGCCCACCTTGACGACGAGGCCGCCTTCCGTCGAGTTCGCGGCGGCGCCGGGCAGGGCGAAGACCGCGTTCTCGCCGAGCGCGAGCAGTTCGGCCTCCGCGGCCCCGGGCAGCGCGCCGGGATCGTCGTGTGCCGCCGCGGCCAGCAGTCCGCGTGCCCGTGCCTCGTCCATGGTCGTCTCCCGGTGGTGATTCAGGTGCCGGTCAAGTCTCGCATTCACGCAGGTCGTCTTGACGAATGGATTGACCGTCAGCACGATGACGGGGGCTGTTCGGCCTTACTGGACAAAGGGGTGGAAAAAGTGACATCCGCGGTCGTGCGGGCACGGTCGACCACCACAGATCCGTCGAACAGACCCGCAGGCGGCGCCTGGTTCCTCGTGCTGCCCGCACTCATCCCCATTCTGGTGCTCAGCGTGGGCCCGCTCCTCTACGGCATCGCACTCGCCTTCACCGACGCCCAGTCCGGCCGCACCACCTCCACCCAGTGGACCGGCCTGCTCAACTTCCAGGACCTGGCGCACGACGGGCTGTTCTGGGAGTCGTTCAGAATCGGGCTGCTGTGGGCGGTCGGTGTCACCGTGCCGCAGTTCCTGCTGGCACTCGGGCTCGCCCTGCTCCTCAACCAGCCGCTACGGCTGCGGTGGCCGGCCCGGGCCCTCGCGATCATCCCGTGGGCCATGCCGGAGGTCGTGGTCGGCATCGTGTGGCGCCTCGTCTACCACCCGGACGCGGGCGTCCTCAACGAGACCGTCCGCGACCTGGGCCTCGGTGACGGACGGGACTGGCTGACCGGTCTTGCCACCGCGCTGCCCGCCGTCATCGTCGTCGGCGTCTGGGCGGGCATGCCGCAGACCACGGTCGCCCTCCTCGCCGGCCTCCAGAACACCCCGCGGGAGCTGCACGAGGCCGCGGCCATCGACGGGGCCGGTGCCTGGCGCCGCTTCCGCGCCGTGACCTGGCCCGCCCTGAAACCCGTGGCGCTCGCCATCACGGCCCTCAATCTGATCTGGAACTTCAATTCCTTCGCCCTGGTCTATGTGCTGACCAACGGCGGCCCCGGCGGCCGCACCCGGCTTCCCATGCTCTTCGCCTACGAAGAGGCCTTCCGCTACGGGCAGTTCGGATACGCGGCGGCCATGGGCTGCGTCATGGTCGCGGTGATCGCCGTCTGCCTCTCCCTCTTCCTCGTGGGACGCCTCAGGGAAGGGGGCGGCGCATGAGCACGCGGACCACGACATGGGGGCGCGCGGGACAGTACCTGGCGCTCCTCGCCTATCTGGTCTTCCTGGCCTTTCCCTTCCTGTGGCTGATCTCCACCGCCTTCAAACCGGCACGCGAACTGGGATCGCTCCACCCCACCTGGATCCCCAGGCATCCCACGCTCACCAACTTCCGCCAGGCCTTCGACGAACAGCCCCTGCTCCACGCCGGACTGAACAGCCTGATCGCCGCCGTCTCGGCCGCCCTCATCGCGGTGGTGATCGCCACGCCCCTGGCCCATGTGATGGCCCGCCACCGTGGCAGGCTCGCGGCCGCCGCCACCGGCTGGGTGGTGATCAGCCAGGCGTTCCCCTTCGTGCTGCTGATCATCCCGCTCTTCCTCGTCCTCAAGAACCTGCATGCGATCAACTCGCTGGGCGGTCTGGTCATGGTGTACGTGGTCTGGTCGCTGCCGTTCGCGCTGTGGATGCTGAGCGGTTACGTACGCGCCGTGCCCACGGAGCTGGAAGAGGCTGCCGCCGTCGACGGTGCGGGGCGGCTGCGCACCCTCGTGTCGGTCACCGCGCCCCTGCTCGCCCCCGGGATCGTGGCCACCGGCCTGTTCGCCTTCATCACGGCCTGGAACGAGTTCTTCTTCGCGCTCGTTCTCCTGAAGACCCCGGAGAAACAGACGCTGCCCGTCGTCCTCACCCACTTCCTCGGCGCGGAGGGAGCCGCCGACCTCGGCCCCCTCGCGGCCGCCGCCTTCCTCGCCACCCTGCCCTCCCTGCTGATCTTCGCGATCATCCAGAAGAGGATCACCGGCGGCATGCTGACCGGGGCGGTGAAGAGCTGATGCGCACCGGCCGGCCGTCCCGGCGCAGCCGCCTGCTGAGCGTGGCTGGCGCCCTGGCCCTGCTGGCGCCGCTGCTCGCCGGATGTGCGGGCGGCGGACCGGACGACGGGGGAGTGATCAGGCTCCGCTTCCAGTCCCTCGCCTGGCAGAAGGAGTCCGTCGCCGCCACCAAGAGCCTCGTGGCGCAGTGGAACACGGCGCATCCGGGCATTCAGGTCCAGTACGTACAGGGCAGTTGGGACACCGTCCACGACCAGCTGCTCACCGCCTTCGAGGGCGACGAAGCGCCGGACATCATCCACGACGCATCCGACGACCTGGCCGATTTCGCCCACGGCGGCTACCTCGCGGACCTGAGCGGCCTGCTGCCGCGGCGGCTCAAGGACGGCATCCCGGCCCGGAGCTGGGACACGGCCACCTTCGGTCCGGGCGTGTACGGAGTGCCGTTCCTCCAGGAACCGAGGGTGCTCATCGCCAACGCGAAGCTCCTCAAGTCCTCGGGGGTGCGCATCCCCACCCCTGAACAGCCGTGGAGCTGGGCCGAGTTCCGGCAGGTCACGAAGGAGCTGAGCGGCGAGGGGAGGTACGGAGTGGCCTGGCCGCTCAAGGAGCCCGTCTCGGCCACCCTCAACCTGAGCCTGTCCACGGGCGGCCGGCTCTTCACGCCCGAGGGCGACGGCAGGACGAAGGTGGAGTTCACGTCCGGCGACGCGACGGTCCCCGCCACCATCCGCGACCAGGTCAACACCGACAAGAGCGCCGCGCGCAGCGCCCTGGGCATGGGCGGCTCGGACACCCTTCCCGGCTTCTTCGGCGGCATGTACGCGATGGTGCCGCTCGGGTTCTCCTACCGTCAGCAGATCGTCCAGCAGGCGCCGCCCGGCTTCCAGTGGACGGTACTGCCGCCGCCGGCCGGGAGTGCCGGCCTCGATCAGGGCGTCAGCCCCCAGACGCTGTCGATCGCCCAGGACAGCCCGCATCGCAAGGAGGCCGCGGAGTTCATCGACTTCCTGCTGAGCCCGGCGAACATGGTCCGCCTGGCGAAGGGCGACTGGATGCTGCCGACGGGAACCGACGCCCTCAAGGACCCGGCGCTGCACACCCCGGACAACGGCTGGGCGACCGGTGCGGCGCTCGCCCCGCATCTGCGCTCGGCGCCGGCGCAGTCCGTGCGGGGCTATCCGGAGTGGAAGGACAAGGTCGCCACCCCGGCACTCCAGGAGTACTACAGCGGCGCCATCGACGCGGCCGCCCTGCGCAAGCGCCTGGTCCAGGACGGAAACCGAGTGCTCGCCCGCTACCAGCGCTGAGGGCACCACCGTCCCAAGGCTCCAGGAACCCTGCCCCGACAGGGCGGCGGATGCGCCGAGTTGACCCCCCGTGGCCGGTATCGCATGGCGGAAACCTGTTGGGTAGGTCACAGCTGCCGGAAGCCCTTGATCTGAGCGCGTCAATCCGCGAGGGTTTCGAACCAACCCCGGAGGGATCCCCTCCGGTAGGTGGCCCCCATCGAGGAGTGACGAGGAGACCCCTCTCCATGGCACCCCACCCAGCGCGCGACCACCGGCCGGCACTCCACCGCGCGTCAGGTCACCCCGGACAAGCTGTTGACGGTCGTCGAGCAGACACCGTTCGGCAGCATGGAGCGACGGCCCCCGCGCCCATCCCCCACGGGGGCGCGGGGGCCGTCCCAGGTTGCGTCCGCCCCGTCCCGCCCGGCCGGCGGGCGAACGACGCCTACGTCGAAGACACTCCCTAGGCTGGGCCCATGACGACGACGTACGCCGCTCTTCTGCGCGGCATCAATGTGGGCGGGGCCAAGAAGGTTCCCATGGCCGAGCTGCGGACGATCCTCGGCGACCTGGGCCACAGTGGCGTGAAGACGTATCTCAACAGCGGCAACGCCGTCTTCAGCAGCGACTCCCGCGACCAGGACGTGCTCGCCGCGGAACTGGAGGCCGCCATCGAGGCGCACTTCGGGTTCTCCGTGGCCTGCATGGTGCGCGACGGTGCCTATCTGCGCTCCGTCCTTGAGGCCTGCCCCTTCCCGGCCGAGAAGCTGGCGGGCAAGCAGCTGCACGCCACCTTCTTCGCGGGCCCGCCCGTCACCGCCGAACGCTTCTCCGCCATCGACCCGGCGGCCTACCTCCCCGAGGAGTTCCGGCTGGGCGACCAGGTGCTCTATCTGTACGCGCCCCAGGGTCTCGGCACGTCACAGCTCGCCGCCGCCCTCGCGCGGCCCGGGCTGCTCAAGGGGGTCTCCGCCACCTCCCGCAACTGGAACACCGTCAAGGCGCTGGTGGAGATGACGGCGGCGGGCGCCTGAGGAAGCGCCCCCGTGCGACGGCACGCTCAGGACGGTTCAAGCGCCTCCAGCTCACCCAACTCGGCGTCCGAGAGCCGGATGTGAGCGGCGTCCAGGTTCTCGTCCAGATGCTTCAGTGAACCCGTGCCCGGCGTCGGGCACAGGACGGGGGAGCGGTGCAGCAGCCAGGCCAGGGCGATCTGGCCTGCGCTCGCACCATGGCGGTGCGCGATCCGGCCGAGGGCGGCCGCACCGTCCCCCGCGAGGGCGCCGTTGGCCAGCGGGAACCAGGGCAGGAACGCCAGGCCGTGTGCCTCGCACAGGGCGAGGACCCCCTGCGCCTCCCGGTCCAGGAGGTTGAAGCGGTTCTGCACCGAGGCGATGGCGGTCAGTCGCAGTGCCTGCTCGACCTGGTCCACGCGGACGCTGTCAAGACCGATGTGCCGGATCTTGCCCTGCTGCCTCAACTCGTCGAGGGCGCCCAGCTGTTCGGCCATCGGGACGGCGGGGTCCAGCCGGTGCAGCTGGTAGAGGTCGATCGTCTCGACCCGCAGCCGGCGCAGGCTCGCCTCGCACATGGCCCGCAGCTGCTCGGGCCGCCCCGCGATGTGCCAGGAGCGCTCGTCCGTGCGTACGACACCGCCCTTGGTCGCGATCACCAGCCCGGCCGGATAGGGGTGCAGTGCCTCCGCGACCAGTTCCTCGGCCAGACCGGGGCCGTAGTTGTCGGCGGTGTCGATCAGTGTGACGCCTCGCTCGACGGCCCGCCGCAGCACGGCCGGCGCGTCCGCACAGTCGCCGCGCGGGCCCCAGTAGCCGGGACCGGTGAGCTGCGCGGTGCCGAATCCGAGGCGCCGCACGAGCTGTTGTCCGCCGAGCGGGAAGGTCTCAGAGATCATGGCGGGACCGTACCCGAGCAGCCATCGCCTTCCGGCCCCGCCGCCGCGCCGACCTGCGCGGAGACCGGGACGTCCGACGGATCGGCCGACGCCGCCCGACAGCGAAGTGGCCCAGTGGATACCGCCGCCAATGGCCCATGAGCGAGGGCCACTGCACGGATAGGCTCGGCGCATGACGTACACCACGAAGGACTCCGCACAGCGCACCACCGTCGACTTCTACTTCGACCCGGCCTGCCCGTTCGCCTGGATCACCTCGCGCTGGATCCTTGAGGTCGAACGCCACCGTGACATCGACCTGCGGTTCCGGCCGATGAGCCTCTACCTCCACAACATCGGCAACGACCTGCCCGACTGGTACCGGGACCTCATCGACCGGTCGATCGGCCCCGTCCGGGTCGCGGTCGCGGCCGCCGAGGCGCACGGCGAGGGCGTGCTGCGCGACCTTTACACGGCCTTCGGCACCCGCGTCCACCAGGAGAAGAACCAGGACTTCGACGAGGTGATCGCCCAGTCGCTCGCGGAGCTCGCGCTGCCCGCCGCGCTCGCCGACGCCGCCCACGACGCGGCGTACGACGAAGCCGTGCGGCGCAGCCACGACGCCGGCAAGGACCCGGCCGAGGACGGCTACATCGGTACGCCCACCCTGCACCTGGACGGCAATGTCTACTTCGGCCCGGTGCTCAGCTCGATCCCGCGCGGCGAAGAGGCGGCCCGGCTCTTCGACAGCGTGCGCACGCTCGCGGCGTACCCCGACTTCTTCGAGCTCAAGCGGGTCAGGACGGGGTCCCTCAGCTTCGACTGATGCCCGCCCGGCCGCCCGTCCGGCCGCGGCGGAGGCTGTCGCGTTTCTTCAATACCGGCACGGCGGCGACGGGGGAGGCTTGAGCACCTGAAGAGGGAGGCTTGAGCCATGAAGAACGAACACCGTGCCATGACCGAATGTGTGGCGGAGGCCGCCCGCATCGCGCGGGGCGTCACTCCCGGGCAGCTCGCCGGGCCCACCCCCTGCGGGCAGTGGGACGTGCGGACGCTGCTCAACCACTGGATCGTCTACACCTCGCACGGCCTGGAACACCGGGCCCTGCGCACGGCGCTCCCCGACGAGCTCACCGCACGCGACTTCACCGCCGACGCGGACTGGGCCGAGCAGTACGCGGCCCAGCTTGAGCGGGCCGTCGCCGCCTGGGCCGACCCGGCGGTGTGGGAGGGCGAGATCGACCTCGGCGGGACCGCGATGCCCGCCGTGGAGATCGCCGCCATGCTCATCGAGGAGCTGGCGCTGCACGGCTGGGACGTCGCGCGCGCCACCGGCCAGGAGATGCGCCTCTCGCCGGAGTCCGCCGATTTCGTGCTGCGGGCGGTCGAGCAGAACGCGGAGATCTACCGCCAGTACCAGGGCTTCGCCGACCCCGTGGAACTGCCGGCCGCCTCCACTGTGGAGCGCGCCCTTGCGGCATCGGGCCGCGACCCGCGCTGGACCGCGTGACCAGCAGGCCGCGAAGGGCATGTCCCGCGTGATCGGCGGCCTGTCCCCGGCGACGCCCCGCACCTCCTGCACCTTCACCGTCGCGGGGCCGTCACCGGGGCGGGCGACGGGCCGGAACGGCCGTCCGGGCCACCACGGACGGGAATTGACGGAGTGTCAGGTCTCAGGCGCTCAGCGCGGGCACGTTCGCCCGCATCCGGGCCTCGTCGTAGCGCAGAAGGAGGAGGCGCGCCAGCTCGGGCGCCGCGCCGAGCACGTCGGCCAGTACGTCGGCCCGCGCCGCGCCCCGGGCGATCCGGTCGGGCAGGAAGCCGGGCGCGACGACGTACGGGGCGACGGCGACGCGCCGCACGCCCATGGCCCGCAGTTCCCGTACGGCGTCTTCCGTACGGGGCAGAGCCGCGGAGGCGAACGCAGGCCGCACGGCGCACCAACCGGTGTGCCGCAGCTCCCGCGCGATTTCAGCGATCACTGCGATCGCCTCCGGGTCGGTGGAGCCCGCCGAGGCCAGGACGAGCCCGGTCGAGCTTTTGTCGGCGGGGTCGAGCCCCGCCTCGTACAGCCGCCGCTCCAGGGTGTCGAGCAGCAGCGGCGAGGGGCCAAGGACCTCCGCGAGCCTGATGTTCAGGCGCGCCGGAGCCCGGTGGAGCACCGCGGGGATGTCCGCCTTGGCGTGGAAGGCGCGGGTCAGGAGCAGCGGCAGGGCCACCACGTCCCGTACGCCTTCACCCGCGAGCCGGTCCAGGACCTGGGGGACCGACGGCGCGTTGAAGTCGAGGAAGCCGGTCTCCACGCGCAGGCCCGGCCTCGCCGCACGGACCCGCCGCACCAGGGCGTGCACGGTCGCGGCGTGCCGGGGATCGCGGCTGCCGTGGGCGATGACGAGGAGGACCGGACGGTTCACGGGCGGCTCAGCCCCTCACGAGCAGGCCGCGGCCGCGCAGCACGCGGCGCTCCAGCGGACTGAAGATCAGCAGGTCGATGGCGATGCCCACGACCAGGATCAGGAAGATCGCGAGGAAGATGCCGGGCATGTCGGAGTTGTTGCGGCCGTTCTCCAGCAACTGGCCGAGCCCCAGCCCGAGGTCGGGCGAGGAGGCGATGATCTCGGCGGCCATCAGCGAACGCCAGGAGAAGGCCCAGCCCTGCTTCAGACCGGCGAGATAGCCGGGCAGCGCGGCCGGCATCAGGATGTGCCAGGCGCCCCGCATCCCGGTCGCGCCGAGCGTGCGGCCGGCCCGCAGATACAGCGGGGGCACCTGGTCGACACCCGACACGAGCCCGTTGGCGATCGAGGGGACCGCGCCGAGCAGGATCACCGCGTACATCATCGAGTCGTTCAGGCCGAGCCACAGCACGGCCGGCGGGACCCAGGCCACTGACGGCAGCGACTGGAGCCCGGACAGGATCGGGCCGATGGCCGCGCGCACGAACGTGACCCGGGCCACCAGCAGACCCAGCGGCGTGCCGATGGCCAGGGCGAGCAGGAAGCCGAGCAGGCCGCGCGAGACGCTGGTCCACACGATGTCGAACAAGGTGCCCTGGAGCCACATGTCCCGCAGGCTCGACCACACCGCGGCCGGCGCCGGCAGCTTGTAGGAATCGGTGACCTTCGCCGAGACCAGGACCTGCCACACCACCAGGACGAGCGCGACCGCGGTGAGCGGGGGCAGGACCTTCTTGACCACCACCTCGCGCAGCGGGGTGCGGTGACTCTGCACGGTTTCGAGCGCGTCGAGCCCCGCTTCGAGGCTGCCGAGCCCGGGGGAGTCCTTGGCGTCGGTGGTCTCAGTGCTGGCCATGTCGGCGGATCTCCCCACGCAGTTGTTCAGTGATCTCGACGGAGAGTTCCGCCACTTCGGCGTCCTCGATACGGCGCGGCTGGTCGATGTCGACCGTCCACTCGTGGGCCACCCGGCCGGGCCGCGAGGAGAGCAGCACCACGCGCTGCGCGAGCCGGACCGCCTCGCGCACGTTGTGCGTCACGAACAGCACGGACAGGTTCGTCTCGCGCCAGATGCGGGTCAGCTCGTCGTGCAGTACGTCGCGCGTGATGGCGTCGAGCGCCGCGAACGGCTCGTCCATCAGGAGGAGTTGGGAGTCCTGGGCGATCGCCCGGGCCATCGCGACGCGCTGGCGCATGCCGCCGGACAGCTCGTGCACGCGCTTGCCGTACGCGCCCTGGAGGCGGACGAGCGCGAGCAGTTCATCCGCACGCCCGCGCCGCTCGTTCTTGGGCACCCCGCGCAGCCTGAGGGCGAGTTCGATGTTCTTGCCCGCGGTCAGCCACGGGAAGAGGGCGTGCTCCTGGAACATCAGGGCGGGCCGGCCGCCCGGTGTCTCGATGGTGCCCGCGGTCGGCGCGTCCAGGCCCGCCACCAGGTTGAGGAGCGTCGACTTCCCGCACCCGGAGGCGCCGAGCAGGGTCACGAACTCGCCCGGTGCGACATCGAGCGTGATGTCGTCGAGGACGAGCTGCGGCCCCGCGGGACCGTTGAAGGACTTCGAGACGTGCCCGATCCGGGCGGCGTGCTCGTGCGCCGCCGCCGTGCGGTCCGTGGCCTTGACGAGTGCGGTGGCCATGGTCGTCACCTCCTGGGAAACCTGTGGAACCGGCTGGATGGGGGACTACTTGACGCCGAGGCCGGCGTCGCCGACCTCGGGCCTGCCCAGGGACGTGAGGACCTTGTTGAGCGGGGCCAGGTCGTAGATGCCCTTGAGGTCGGGCTTCTTGAGGAGTCCGGCCTGCTCCGCGTGGTCGGCCTGCGCCTGGAGGCTGGCCGCCAGCGGGTCGTCCAGGGCCTTGATGGACTTCCAGGCCGGGTCGATGACGTCCGCCGGAAGCTCCTTGCCGGAGAGCTTCTTGAGCGCGGCGTTGGCCGAGGCCTTCGCCTGCTCGGAGTGGGAGTTGATCCACTCGTTGGTCTTCACCGAGCCGCGCAGGACCGCCTCGACGACGTCGGGGTGCGCCGTGAGGAACTTCTGCGACACGATGATGTTGGTGATCACGAACTGGTGGTCGGGCCACAGGTCGGACTCGTCGATCAGCACCTTGCCGCCCTCGGAGACCAGCTTGGACGCGGTCGGCTCGGGCACCCAGGCCCCGTCGATCGAACCCGATCTGAAGGCGTCCGGGGTGATCTTGTTGTCGCTGCGGACCACGTTGACGTCGCCCTTGCCGCTCTGCGGGTCGACCTTCCAGCCCTTGCCGGACAGCCAGTTGAGGAACGCCACGTCCTGGGTGTTGCCGAGCTGCGGCGTCGCGATGTTCTTGCCCTTGAGGTCGTCCAGCGTCTTGACCTTGTCCGGGTCGACCACCAGCTTCACCCCGCCGGACGCCGAGCCGCCGATGATGCGCAGGCTCTGTCCCTTGGACTTGGTGTAGCCGTTGATGGCGGGCGACGGGCCGATCCACCCGATGTCGATCGAGCCCGCGTTCAGGGCCTCGATCTCGGAGGGCCCCGCGTTGAACGTGGACGTCTTGAGAGCGGTTCCCCCCAGCTCCTTCTGGAACAGGCCCTCCTGGACCCCGACCAGCGCCGTGGCGTGGGTCAGGTTCGGGAAGTAGCCGATCTTCACCGAGTCGGCGGAGAGCTTCTTGCCGCCGGGGACGGGCGCGGCCCTGCCGGCGTCGTCCTTGGCCGCGGCGGAGCCGTAGCCGCACGCCGTGAGCGCCCCGAACAGCAGGGTCACACTGGCGGTGGCGGCGAGGCTGCGCCTCAGGAGGGAGCTGGCAGGCACGGGAGGGTTTCCTCTCACGGGCCCGGCGCTCACGTCCCGGGGAGTGTCAACTCCGGGACGGGGCCGGGCGGTCGGCGGGTCTTCGGTGCGGGGGCGGGTGCCGGTGGTGCATCCTGGCGCGCGAGCGGTGCGCGTACGTCATCGCGCACATCGGGCCACCCCGCCCTGGCCGCTGCCGAGGGCGCCGCTGCCGACGCGGCCGCCCTCCTTCGCGAAGGTCGAGTAGACGTCGTGGTTCATCAGAAGTCCCAGCCGTCCTCGTCCGCGACACTGGCGAGGGCCTTGTGGGTGGCGAACGACTCGCCCGCCATGCCGGCCGCGAGCGTGGTGCCGTCGGCCGGGTCGATCAGGAGGAACGATCCGGTGCGGCGCGAGTCGGCGTAGGAGTCGAGCGCGAGCGGTTCGGCGGTGCGGACCTTCACGCGGCCGATGTCGTTGGCGACGAGCTGGCCCGGGTCCGGGTGCTGGGAGAGGTCGTCCAGGGTGAGCCGGGACGGGATCTCCTTGACGATCGCCTTGACCGTGCGGGTGGTGTGCTTGAGCAGGACGCGCTGACCGACCGTCAGGGGCTGGTCGGCCACGTGGCAGACGGTCGCCTCGATGTCCTGGCTGGTCGCCGGGGCGTCCCCGCTCGGCACGATCAGGTCGCCGCGCGAGATGTCGATGTCGTCGGCGAGGAGAAGGGTGACGGACTGCGGCGTCCAGGCGATGTCGACGGACTCGCCCAGCAGGTCGATCCCGGCCACGGTGCTCGTACGCCCCGAAGGGAGCACGGTCACCGGCTCGCCGACCCGGAACGTACCGGCGGCGATCTGACCCGCGTAGCCCCGGTAGTCGGGCAGCTCGGGGGTCTGCGGGCGGATCACGTACTGCACGGGAAGCCGGGCGTGGCACGAGGTCAGGTCGTGGCTGACCGGGACCGTCTCCAGGTGCTCAAGGACGGTGGGTCCGCCGTACCAGTCCATGTTGGCGCTGGGCTCCACCACGTTGTCACCGGCGAGCGCCGAGATCGGGATCGCGGTGATCTCCGGAACGCCCAACTCGCTCGCGTACGCCGTGAATTGCTCGGCGATCGTCGCGAAGACCTTCTCCTCGTACGCCACCAGGTCCATCTTGTTGACGGCGAGGACCACGTGCGGCACGCGCAGCAGCGCGGCGACGGCGGCGTGCCGGCGGGTCTGCTCGATGACGCCGTTGCGGGCGTCGACCAGGACCACGGCGAGGTCGGCGGTGGAGGCGCCGGTCACCATGTTGCGGGTGTACTGCACGTGCCCGGGGGTGTCGGCGAGGATGAACCGGCGCCGGGGGGTGGCGAAGTAGCGGTAGGCCACGTCGATGGTGATGCCCTGCTCGCGCTCGGCCCGCAGGCCGTCGGTGAGCAGCGCGAGGTCGGGGGCTTCCTGGCCGCGCTTGAGCGAGGCGGCCTCCACGGCCTCCAGCTGGTCGGTGAGGACCGACTTGGAGTCGTGCAGCAGCCGGCCCACCAGGGTGGACTTGCCGTCGTCGACGGACCCGGCGGTCGCGAAGCGCAGCAGGGTGGTGGCCGACAGGCCGGCCAGCTGCTTGGCGTTTTCGGCGGTAGTGCTCACTTTAGAAGTACCCCTCGCGCTTGCGGTCTTCCATCGCGGCCTCGGACATCTTGTCGTCGGCCCGGGTCGCGCCCCGCTCGGTCAGCCGCGATGCGGCGATCTCGGTGATGACGGCGTCCAGCGTAGTGGCGTCGGAGTCCACGGCGCCGGTGCAGGACATGTCGCCCACGGTGCGGTAGCGCACCATGCGGGTCTCCACCGTCTCCTGGCCCTTGGGCCCGCCCCACTCGCCCGCGGTCAGCCACATCCCGGACCGCTTGAACACCTCGCGCTCATGGGCGAAGTAGATCCCCGGCAGGGCGATGTCCTCGCGGGCGATGTACTGCCACACGTCCAGCTCGGTCCAGTTGGACAGTGGGAACACCCGCACGTGCTCGCCCGGCGCGTGCCGGCCGTTGTAGAGCTGCCACAGCTCGGGGCGCTGACGGCGCGGGTCCCACTGCGAGAACTCGTCCCGCAGCGAGAACACCCGCTCCTTGGCGCGGGCCTTCTCCTCGTCGCGCCGGCCGCCGCCGAACACGGCGTCGAAGCGGTGCTGCTGGATGGCCTCGGTCAGCGGCACCGTCTGGAGCGGGTTGCGCACCCCGTCGGGCCGCTCGCGCAGCTTGCCCGCGTCGATGTACTCCTGCACCGAGGCCACGTGCAGCCGCAGTCCGTGCTCGGCCACCACCCGGTCGCGGTAGGCGAGGACTTCGGGGAAGTTGTGCCCGGTGTCCACGTGCAGCAGCGAGAAGGGAACGGACGCCGGGGCGAACGCCTTCAGCGCCAGGTGCAGCATCAGGATGGAGTCCTTGCCGCCGGAGAACAGGATCACCGGCCGCTCGAACTCACCCGCCACCTCACGGAAGATGTGCACCGCCTCGGACTCCAGGGCGTCCAGATGGCTGAGCGCGTACGGGCTGTCGATGCCCTCGGTCACAGTGACGGCTGACGTCATGCCAGGCCCCTCTCGGTGAGCAGCGCAAGAAGCGCGGCCGCGGACTCCTGCACGGTCTGGGTGTGCGACTCGATCCGCAGATCGGGCGACTCGGGCTCCTCGTACGGGTCGTCGACGCCGGTCAGGCCGCTGATCTCGCCGGCCGCCTGCTGGGCGTACAGGCCCTTCACATCGCGTACGGAGCACACCTCGACCGGGGTCGCGACGTGCACCTCCAGATAGGCGGTGCCCTCGCTCTTGTGGCGCCCCCGCACCGCCTCGCGGCTGTCGGCGTACGGCGCGATCACCGGGACCAGCGCCTTCACGCCGTTGGCCGCGAGCAGTTCGGCGACGAAGCCGATCCGCTGCACATTGGTGTGCCGGTCCTCACGGCTGAAGCCGAGGCCCGCCGAGAGGAACGTACGGATCTCGTCGCCGTCCAGCACCTCCACCCGGTGACCGGCCGCGCGCAGCCTGCCCGCCAGCTCATAGGCGATGGTCGTCTTGCCCGCGCTCGGCAGACCGGTCAGCCAGATGGTGGCTCCCGCCTCCGTCACGCTCATCGAAGTCTCCTGATCGTTTTCCTGACGAACCGTCATACGTGCAGCCCGCACTCGGTCTTGTTGCGTCCGGCCCAGCGCCCGGCGCGCGCGTCCTCGCCCTCGGCGACCCGGCGGGTGCAGGGAGCGCAGCCGATCGAGGGGTAGCCGTCCATGAGGAGGAGGTTGGTGATCACGCCGTGCTCCGCGACGTACGCGTCCACGTCGTCCTGCGTCCAGCGCGCGATCGGCGACACCTTGACCTTCTGCCGCTTCTCGTCCCAGCCGACGACCGGGGTGTCCGCCCGGGTCGGGGACTCGTCGCGGCGCAGGCCGGTGGCCCATGCGGCGTACGAACTCAGGCCCTCCTCAAGGGGCTTGACCTTCCGCAGCGCGCAGCACAGGTCGGGATCGCGGTCGTGCAGCGCGGGGCCGTACTCGGCGTCCTGCTCGGCGACGCTCTGGCGCGGGGTCAGGGTGATGAGGTTGACGTCCATCACCTCGGCGACCGCGTCCCGGGTGCCGATGGTCTCGGGGAAGTGGTAGCCGGTGTCGAGGAACACCACGTCCACGCCGGGCATGGCCCGCGAGGCGAGATGCGCGACGACCGCGTCCTCCATGGAGGAGGTGACGCAGAACCGCTTGCCGAAGGTGTCGGCCGCCCACCGCAGGATGTCCAGGGGTGAAGCGTCTTCCAGGTCACGGCCCGCCTGTTCGGCGAGCGCCTTGAGGTCTTCGGCGGTCCGGGTGGCCGTCATATCGCTTCCCCTGCCCTGTGGTCGCGCGTCACTCCCCGGGCCAGCAGCCCGAGGAACTTCAGCTGGAAGGCCCGGTTGCACGCCGCGCATTCCCACGCGCCGTGGCCGGTCTCGTTGGGACGCAGGTCCTCGTCCCCGCAGTACGGGCAGTGGAACGGCGCCGCTCGCTCGCTCATGACAGGGCCTCTTCGCTCGCGCGCGCGGCCCAGGCCGCGAACCGCTCGCCCTCGGTGCGCTCCGCCTGGAAGCGCTTGAGGACCCGCTCGACGTAGTCGGGCAGCTC
This sequence comes from Streptomyces sp. NPDC048416, assembly GCF_043200435.1. Taxonomy (NCBI): domain Bacteria; kingdom Bacillati; phylum Actinomycetota; class Actinomycetes; order Kitasatosporales; family Streptomycetaceae; genus Streptomyces; species Streptomyces sp. NPDC048416. The sequence goes on along the minus strand of NZ_JBICXU010000026.1, from coordinate 78,176 downwards.
GGCCGATGTGACCTTCAGGCCGCGGACCTTGCGGCCGAAGCCGGCTTCGAGGCCGAGCGCGCCGCCCAGGTGCACCTGGAAGCCCTCGACCTGGTTGCCCGCGTCGTCGAGGACCAGCTGGCCCTTGAGGCCGATGTCCGCGACCTGGATGCGGGCGCAGGAGTTGGGGCAGCCGTTGATGTTGATGGTGATCGGCTCGTCGAACTCCGGGATGCGGCGCTCCAGTTCGTCGATGAGCGAGGCGCCGCGCGCCTTGGTCTCGACGATGGCCAGCTTGCAGAACTCGATGCCGGTGCAGGCCATGGTGCCGCGCCGGAACGGCGAGGCGTTGACCTGGAGGCCGAGCGATTCGAGGCCGGACACCAGCGACTCGACGCGGCTCTCCTCGACGTCGAGCACGATCAGCTTCTGCTCGGTGGTGGTGCGCAGGCGGCCCGAGCCGTGCGTCTCGGCGAGCTCGGCGATCTTGCTGAGGGTGGCCCCGTCCACGCGTCCCACGCGCGGCGCGAAGCCGATGTAGAAACGGCCGTCGTTCTGGCGGTGCACGCCGAGGTGGTCGCGCCAGACGTCCTTGGGCAGCTCGGGCGCGGGCCCGTCGACGAGCTCGCGCTTGAGGTATTCGTCCTGGAGGACCTGGCGGAACTTCTCCGGGCCCCAGTCGGCGACCAGGAACTTCAGCCGGGCGCGGTTGCGCAGCCGCCGGTAGCCGTAGTCGCGGAAGATCGAGATGACGCCCTCGAAGACGTCCGGCACCTCCTCCACCGGCACCCACGCGCCGAGCCGCACACCCAGCTTGGGGTTGGTGGAGAGCCCGCCGCCGACCCACAGGTCGAAGCCGGGGCCGTGCTCGGGGTGCTCGACGCCGACGAACGCGACGTCGTTGATCTCGTGCGCGACGTCCAGCTGCGGGGAGCCGGAGATCGCCGTCTTGAACTTGCGGGGCAGGTTGGAGAAGGCCGGGTTGCCGATGAAGCGGCGGTGTATCTCGTCGACGGCGGGGGAGCCGTCGATGATCTCGTCCGCCGCGATCCCGGCGACCGGCGAGCCGAGGATGGTGCGCGGGGTGTCACCGCAGGCCTCGGTGGTGGACAGGCCGACCGCTTCGAGCCGGTTCCAGATCTCCGGGACGTCCTCGATGCGGATCCAGTGGTACTGGACGTTCTGCCGGTCGGTGAGGTCGGCGGTGCCGCGCGCGAACTCCTGCGAGATCTCGCCGATCACCCGCAGCTGCTCGGTGGTCAGCCGGCCGCCGTCGATGCGGACACGGAGCATGAAGTACTCGTCGTCCAGCTCCTCCGGCTCCAGGATCGCCGTCTTGCCGCCGTCGATGCCCTGTCGGCGCTGGGTGTAGAGCCCCCACCAGCGCATCCGCCCGCGCAGGTCGCTGGGGTCGATGGAGTCGAAGCCGCGCTTGGAGTAGATCGTCTCAATGCGTGTCCGCACATTGAGACCGTCGTCGTCCTTCTTCACCTGCTCGTTGCCGTTGAGGGGCGTGAAGTGGCCGACGGCCCACTGGCCTTCACCACGGTGACGGCCCGGTTTGCGGCGGGGCGTCGTGGGGGCAGGGTTCTCTGGGCTGGCAGCCATGGCATATGTCCTTCGGGACTGCAGGAGGGCGGCTCTGAGCTGCACACTCGCGCTTCGGCGCGGTGGTGCGCAGTCAGGGAAAGAGGGAGAGGGTTCGCGGCGCTGCTGGAGGCGTCAGCGTGCCGGACAGATGGCGCTGGACATGCGGCCGAGGTCGACGTGCCGCCGACTCACCAAGGCAATTCCAGTTCCAGACATGACGGAAGCGTGTCACGGGACTTTGGACCCAGTCCACCACTATCCAATATGTGGACAATAGTGTCCCGAATCGCGAGACGGTGTGTTCCGGGTCACGGAACGGGCCGGGTGTCCGGGCCTCTTGGGGAGCCGCCCACCGGACGCGGACGCCGGCTCGCCCGCGGGGTGCGGACACCGCCTCAGAACGCCCCCGGCCAGGGCCCCGGCGCCGAAGCGGGCTCGGCCTGCTCCTCCTTCGTGTCGAAGAGCTTGAAGCCGCGCCGCAGATAGTTGTCCATGGCGTGCTCGCCGTCCAGCGAGCAGGTGTGCAGCCACACCCGCTCGGTGGCGGGCAGCCCCGGCCAGCGCTCGGCCAGGTCCCAGGCGCGCCGGATCCCGTACGTCAGGAGGTGACCGCCGATCCGCCGGCCGCGGAAGGCAGGGATCAGGCCGAAATAGACGATCTCGACCGAGCCGCCGGGCTGCGCCGCCAGCTCGACGTAGCCCGCGGGCGTCCCCCGCTCGTAGGCGACCCAGGTCTCCGTGCCGGGCGTGCCCAGCTCCCGCTCCCACTCGGCGTACGTCATGCCGAGGCGGTCGGTCCACTGGATGTCGCCGCCGACCGCGGTATAGAGGAAGCGGCTGAACTCCGGCGAGGGGACCTCGGCGCGCACGACCGTGACATCGCGGGACGGCTCGGCCGCCGGGCGCAGATCCGCGGCCGATGTCTGCTCCAGGGACCAGGTGGTGAGGGTGATACTCATACGGCCAGGCAATCATGCGGCCATCGCGGCCTCCACCGCAGGTCAGGTACGCCCGTCCCGGGCCCTGACGACGGTGGGCGACGAGGAGTGGGCGAGCAGGTCCGCCGGATGGTCCGGCCGGATCACCTCCACGCTCACGTTGTCGCCGAAACGGTAGGGGCGATGGGCCAGCACCTCCGCGAGCCTGCGGCGCAGCCGCGACATCTCGGCCCGCACCGTCACCGTGCGCGTCGGGTCCCCGAAGATGTCCTGCGCGAGCTGCGCGGCGCTGCGGCCCTCGGGGTGCAGCGCGAGGACGAACAACAGCTCGGCGTGGCGCGGGCTGAGCTCCTGCGCCCAGCTGCCGGCGTCGCCCGTGACGGTCACCGGGCAGCGCCGTGGCCGGCTCAGGTCGAGCACGACCCGCAGCTGCGACGCGGCCGATGCGCCGCCCGCGTCGTCGGCGACCTGGACGAGCCTGCCCCCGGGCAGTGGTCCGACCGTGCACATCCCGAGCGAGGGAAGCCACACGCGGCCGCCACGGAGCGTTCCGGGCAGCGCGAGCCGGTCGATGGGCGGCATGCCGGTGACCGCGGCCACCCACCCGTTGGCGTCGACGGCCAGCGCGCGCCCGCCGACCCGGCAGAGCACGGGGGCGGCCGCCGTGCGCAGCCGTTCGAGGGCGGCGTGGTGCCGGTCGCGCAGCTCGGCCGCGGCGAGCCGGGCCACCGAGGTCACGAAGGACAGCGTGGCCGGGTGCAGGGTGGCGAGCGGGCCGCTGATGTCCACCACCCCGATCAGCCGCCCGTCGCGCGGATCGACCACGGGCGCGCCCGCACAGGTCCAGGCGTGATGGGCGGCGACGAAGTGCTCGGCCGAGAACACCTGAACCGGCCGGCCCGTCACGAGCGGGGTGCCCACCCCGTTGGTCCCCACGGCCGGCTCGCTCCAGTCGGCGCCCACCTCGAAGCCCAGGGCGTCGGCCAGTTTCAGGACGGCGGGATGGCCCTCGCGCCACAGCAGCCGCCCCTCGGCGTCCGAGACGACCATGATGTGCTGCGCGGCGTCGGCGACCGACACCAGGGCGTCCCTGAGGACCGGCAGGGCCTGCGTCAACGGCGAGTGCCGCCTGCGCCGTTCGACCTCGGCGGCCGGCAGCAGCCCCGGGTGGCTGTCGCCGTCCGGATCGAGCCCGCTGCGCAGCGCCCGCCGCCACGACTCCCCGATCTCCGTACGCGGCACGACCTCGGGGCGCCGCCCCGCGAGCGCGGCCGCACGCATGCCCTTCAGGAGCCGGGCCGCTTCCCGCGCGTCCATGGCGGCCAGCCGGCCCACGTCGAGGGGGTTGGTCTGCACGCGGTCCTCCTGGGTCGTCCCCTGCGACGCCGGGGCCCGGCGTCGGCGCCCGGGCGTCCTCAACTCATCCTGTCCGCCCGGTGGTTGACGTGCCGCCGCCTTCCTCGTTCGCCGCCCGGTTGCAACCCTGTGCAACTCTCGCGGCCGGTCCCACGGGTGGACGAAGGTGAGCATGCACCGGTTGGCCGGTCGTCATGCTCCCTCCCCGGAGGCATGGGCGCGCGGGGGTGGCGCCGTGTCGGCGCGGCACCACCCCCGTCGGGCCGCCCGGCCCACCGGCTCCCGCCCTCACACCTCGGCGCGCGCCCGCTCCACCACGGACGCCAGATCCAGCGAGTGCGGCAGCGTCCCGAACGCCGCCCCCCAGTCGCCGCCCAGCCGCGAGGCACAGAACGCGTCCGCGACTTCGGACGGCGCCCAGCGCACCAGCAGCGACCCCTGGAGCACCAGCGCCATGCGCTCCACCAGACGCCGCGCCCGCGCCTCGATGCCGTCCAGATCGGCGAGTTCGGTCAGCAGGTCCTTGATGGCCCCGTCCAGGCGGTGGTCCGCGCCGCGCGCCTTGCCGACCTCCTGGAGGAAGGCGTTGAGCGCGTGCGGCTCGCGCTGGAGCGCCCGCAGCACGTCCAGGGCCTGGACGTTGCCCGAGCCCTCCCAGATCGAGTTCAGCGGGGCCTCCCGCAGCAGCCGCGGCATCCCCGACTCCTCGACGTACCCGTTGCCGCCGAGACATTCCAGGGCCTCGCCCGCCACCGGCGTACACCGCTTGGTGACCCAGTACTTGGCGGCCGGCACCGCGAGCCGCAGGAACGCCCGCTCCTCGGCGTCGTCCGGGGCGTCATAGGCGGCCGCAAGGCGCAGCGCCAGCGTGGTGGCGGCCTCCGACTCCAGGGCGAGATCGGCCAGCACGTTGCGCATCAGCGGCTTCTCGACGAGCAGCCCGCCGAACGCCCTGCGGTACGAGGCGTGATGGACCGCCTGCGCCACCGCCTGCCGCATGATCGCCGCCGAGCCGATCACACAGTCGAGCCGGGTCGCCGCCACCATCTCGATGATGGTGCGCACCCCGCGCCCCTCCTCGCCGACCCGGCGCGCCCACGTGCCGTCGAACTCGACCTCGCTGGAGGCGTTCGACCTGTTGCCCAGCTTGTCCTTGAGACGCTGGATCGCGAACGTGTTGCGCGTGCCGTCGGCCAGGACCCGGGGCACCAGGAAGCAGGTGAGGCCCCCGGGAGCCTGCGCGAGGACGAGGAACCCGTCGCTCATCGGCGCCGAGCAGAACCACTTGTGCCCGCTCAGCACGTACTCGCCGTCGGCGCCGAGCGGCACGGCCGACGTCGTGTTCGCCCGTACGTCGCTGCCGCCCTGCTTCTCCGTCATGCCCATGCCGAAGATGACGCCGGCCTTCTCGGCGGCGGGCCGCAGCCCCTCCTCGTACACATGGGAGGTGAGCCGCGGCTTCCACTCGGCGGCGAGCGCCGGGTCGGTGCGCAGCGCGGGAACCGCCGCGTGCGTCATGGAGACCGGGCATCCGTGCCCGCCCTCCGCCTGCGTCCACACCAGGAATCCGGCCGCGCGCCGCACATGCCCGGCGGGCCGCCCCCAGGCGTCGGTGAGCCCCGAGGTCACCGCCTTGCCGAGCAGCCGGTGCCAGCTGGGATGGAACTCGACCTCGTCGATCCGGTTGCCGTAGCGGTCGTGGGTGCGCAGCTTCGGCGGATTGTCGTTGGCCAGCACACCCCACTCCTGCGCCTGGGCCGATCCCGCGCTCCTGCCGAGGCCCGCCAGCTCCTCGCGTACCTCATCGACGAGCTCCGGCGCGGTGTGCCGCTCGACGGCCTCGCTGAGGACCCGGTCGGCACTGAAGACGTCGTACCCCACCAGGGGCGGGGCCTGGTTGGTCACTGTGTGGGTGGTGGCTGCCATGCCGATACGGTAAGGACGTGCAGCCAGCAAATGAAACACCCGAGCGGACTTCCGGCCGCCTTCATCGGGCCCGCGTCGTCTACCGCAACGTCTCGAAGCGGAAATTGGGCTGGCTGCTCCTCAAGGACACCGTCAACTCCTGCGTCGAATACCGCATCCTGGGCCTGGCCGCCGAGGCCGCGTTCTTCACGCTGCTCTCCCTGCCCCCGCTGCTGCTCAGCGTCATCGCGCTGCTCGGCTACGTGGACGGCTGGACCAGCACCCACACCGTCGCCAGCATCGAGCAGAACATCCTCAACGCGGCCGGAACGGTCCTGTCCGACCGGGGGGTCCACGAGTTCGCCCAGCCGCTCCTCGAAGACGTCACCAAGGGCAAGCGCCCCGACATCGTCTCCATCGGCTTCGCCATCGCCCTGTGGTCGGGCTCGCGCGCGGTGAACGTCTTCATCGACACCATCACCGTGATGTACGGACTCGACGGGCAGCGCGGCATCGTCAAGACCCGGCTGCTCTCGCTGCTCCTGTACATCGTGGCGCTCCTGATCGGCGCGGTCGTGCTCCCCCTCGCGGTGGTCGGCCCCGACCGGGTGGTGGAGCTGGTCCCGTGGGGCACGGACGTGATCAGTTTCCTGTACTGGCCCACGATGATCCTGCTGTCGATCGCCTTCCTGACCACCCTCTTCCACGTCTCGGTCCCGGTCCGCTCGCCGTGGATCGAGGACGTGCCGGGTGCGCTCGTGGCCCTCGCGATGTGGGTGCTCGGCTCGTTCCTGCTGCGGATCTACCTGACCAGCACGGTCGAGGGCCCCACCATCTACGGCTCGCTCGCGGCGCCCATCGCGGTGCTGCTGTGGATCGGCATCTCGGCGTTCGCCGTGCTGGTGGGGGCGGCCGTCAACGCGGCCATCGACCGGGTGTGGCCGTCGGTGGCCACGGCCGCGGCGCGCGCCGCGGCCGACCGGGTGCGGGCCGCGCAGGCCGCCCAGCTGCTCCTCGCCCGCTCGCATCCCATCCAGCAGACGCTCTTCGGCCCGCCGGACGACGACCCCGAGGACGACCTGGAGGACGTCTACGACCCCGGGATGCCGTCGGAGTTCCCCGAACGCTGGTCGAAGTTCCTGCCTCCGGACGACGTGAAGTCCCGTCTGCACACCCCGAAGAAGCACGAGGAGAGGCCCCCGCGCGACGCCGAATGAGGGGGCGGGGACGGCGGGGCCGCTTCGGCGGGAGGGCCGCCGCGACCGGCCGTGCGCCCCGGCGGCGCGCTCCAGTGGGAGGAATTTCGGCCAACACTCGGCTACGTCATGACGGGAAGCGACGTCAGGGCGCGCAGGAGACGGGCGCGTCGCCATTGCAGCCGGTCGGGCGGTGCGGCGAGTCGGATGCCGGGGAACCGCGTCAGTACCGCTCGCAGGGCGATCTCCGCCTCGGCCATGGCCAGGGGGGCGCCGACACAGCGGTGGATGCCGTGGCCGAAGGCGAGATGGCCTGCGGCATCCCGGTCCAGGTCGAGCAGGTCCGGTGAGGGGAAGCGCTCCGGGTCGCGGTTGGCCGCTCCCAGGGCGACCAGGACCGGGGCCCCCGCCGGGATGTCCGTACCGCCGAGGGTGAGGGCCTGCGTGGTGTAGCGGAAGGTCGCCGTGCCGACGGGGGAGTCGAAGCGAAGCAGCTCGTCCAGGACCCGCGGCACATCCCCGGGATCGCGTCGCAGGCGGTCGAGTTCCGCGGGGTGCCGGAGCAGGGCAAGGGCGGCGTTGCCGAGGAAGTTGGTGGTGGTCTCGTGCCCGGCCACGAGGAGCAGCACCGCGAGGGAGACCAGCTCGGCCTCGCTCAGGCGGTCGTCGCCGTCGCGCGCCATGATGAGTCGGTCGAGGAGCGAGTCACCGGCGTTCAGGCGCTTCGCCGCGATCAGGCCCGTCATGCAGTCGGCCAAGGAGTGCGAGGCCGCGTCGATGACGTCGGGTCTGCCCGCCGCGAACAGCTCCCCGGACCAGCGCCGGACATCCGGCCGGTCACTCTCGGGGACCCCGAGCAGTTCGCAGATCACGATGACCGGCAGGGGGACCGCGAGGCCGGCCACGAAGTCGGTCCGCTCGCCGACGGGCCACTGGTCCAACAGCTCGTCGGTGACCCGCTCGATGAACGGACGCAGCCGCGCGACCGCCCTCGTCGTGAACGCCTTGGTCACCAGCCTTCGCAGCCTGGTGTGCCGGGGCGGATCGGCGGCCAGCATGGTGTGCGCCACCGCCGGATGCAGACGGCGTCGCGACTCCTTGCCCGCGAAGAACGCGGCCGTGTCCTTCGAGAGCCGGTCATCGGCGAGAGCTTCCCTGGCCTGCGCGTAGCCCGTGATCACGTAACCGGCGGGCCCGCCGGAGGCACTGGATACGGGCTGCACGGGGCACACCGAGCGCATGGCCGCGTACACGGGGTAGGGGTTCTGGAGGAAGCCGGGGTCCTGAGTCGGGTCGGTCATGCTGTCAGGCTCCAGCCGGGTCGAGTCGCGTCAAGTCGGGTCGGGTCGGGTCGAGGCGAGGCAGATCGGGTCGGGTCGGATCGGGCGGTTTTGGGACAAGCCGCCCCGCTCGGGAACTCCTCGTAAGGTTGCGGGGGTTGACCGCCTGGAGAGCCGGGTACCGGACGGCCCGGGACACGGGCGTTCGTCCCTCACGGAGAGTACGGAGAGTAGGACAGGAATGACGTACGAGCAGCCGTTGCAGGAGCCGGGCGAAGAGGCGAAGGGCCCCACGCAGGCGGAGCGGGCCGGGCGTCAGGCCGTTCGCCGTCAGGCGCAGGGGATGGGGCACCACGAAGCCGTCCACGCGTTCCGCGCGCTGGCGGCGGCCCCGGACAGCCCCTCGGAGGACGAGGCGGACGAGGGGGACGGCCCGGCCGCAACGACGGACGGCGGTCGCCGCCTTGCCGAACTCGCCGAGTGGGAGCGCATCGTGGAGCAGCTGTCCCTCCACGCGGGCACGTACGACATCGAATCGGATCCGTACGTCCAGGGAGAGCGCGCGGCGCACTGAGGGGCCTCGCCGCGTGCGGGGCCGGGCAGGTGCGCCGGTCGGCCGTGTGCGAGTCCCGGACGGCGTCCGTCGTGTCCGTCGGCTCAGCCGCTGCCCCAGTCCAGGCGGAGCACGGCGAGGTCGTCGGAGTGCCGTCCCGCGTTGAGCGCGTGGGTCTTCTTGATGAGGCGGTCCAGGTGGGCCGCCGGGTCCGCGGGCAGGAGCTGGTCGATCAGATCGAGCAGCCCCTCGACCCCGAGGCGGCCGTCCTCGGTGCCGTTGTGGCCTTCGGTGAGGCCGTCGGTGTACAGGGTCAGCGCCCCGGAGTCCGGCAGTGGGATCACCGTGGCGGGCCAGCTGCGCAGCTCGGGCGCGATACCCAGGGCGATCCCGTGGGCGGCGGCCACCTGACGGGTGCCCGCCGCCGTGGTGAGCAGGGGCTCGTGGTGGCCGGCCAGGTGAAGTGTGGCGGTGCGGGCCTTGTCGTCGAGGGTGAGCAGGGCGCAGGTGGCGAAGAGGGTGTGGCTGCCCCGTTCGGCGATCAGGATGCGTTCCATGAGGTGCAGGAGGTCGGGCCCGCGGTGCCCGCCGAGGACCAGGGAGCGCCAGGCGATGCGCAGGCAGACGCCGAGAGCGGCGGCGTCGGGACCGTGGCCGCTGACGTCGCCCACGACGGCCCGCAGCAGTCCGTCGTCGCCTTCCACCACGTCGAGGAAGTCCCCGCCGAGCAGCGCGAGTTCACCGCCGGGCAGATAGCGGGAGGTGACGCGGACGGTGGAGGTTTCCAGGATCGGATCGGGCAGCAGTCCCCGCTCAAGGCGGGCGTTCTCCTCGGCGCGCAGGCGGGCGGCCTGCGCTTCGGCGCCCGCGCGTTCGGTCTGGCTGCGGTAGACGGCGTACCGCACGGTGCGGTGCAGCAGGTCCGCCTCGACCTTGCCCTTGACCAGGTAGTCCTGGGCGCCGGCCGCCATGGCGTCGGTGCCCGCCCGGGCCTCGGACAGACCGGTCAGGACGATCACCGCGGTGTGCGGGGCGAGCGAGCGGACGGCGGCGACCGCGGCGGTGCCCGACACGTCCGGCAGGTGCAGATCGAGCAGGATGCAGTCGAGAGGGGCCACGGCCAGGTCGGCGCGCGCCTCGGCCAGGCTGGCCCGCGTGGTGAGCTCGAACCGCAGCCCCGTGTCATGGAGCAGCTCTTCGACCAGCAGGGCGTCGCCCTCGTCGTCCTCGATCAGAAGGACGCGGTAGACCGGCTCCGCCGGTCTCGCGCCGGGGCTGCTCGTCAGCGCTGTGGTCATGACGTCGGCTCCACGTGCTCGGGGAGGGGGACTTGCGGCGTCGTGGAGAGGTCGTCGCTGCCCGGCGGCGGCGCGCAGGCGAGAGTGAACGTGATGCGGGTGCCGCCGCTGTACTCCGAGTCGACGGAGATGGTGCCGCCGTGGAACTCGACGATCTTCTTGCACATCGCGAGACCGATGCCGCTGCCGCTGTAGACGTCCCTGGTGTGCAGCCGCTGGAAGATCACGAAGACCTTCTCCGCGTACTCGGGCGCGATGCCGATGCCGTCGTCGGTGACCGTGAACTGCCACAGCGTGTCCTGCTGGGCCGCCGTCACGTGGATGTGCGGCGCCTGCCCGGGGCGGCGGAACTTGACGGCGTTACCGATCAGGTTCTGCCACAGCATGCCCATCTGGGTGGGATCGGCGACCAGGGTCGGCAGCTCGTCGTGCGTGATCACCGCCCCCGCCTCCTCGATGCCGATGCTCAGCGCCGACAGGGTGTGCTCCATCACGGCGTCGAGGTCGACGCTCTGGTGGGTGTGGTGGACCCGGCCCACGCGGGAGAAGTCGAGCAGGTCGTTGATGAGTACCTGCATGCGGTTCGCACCGTCGACCGCGAAGGCGATGTACTGGTCGGCCTTGTCGTCCAACTGGCCCGCGTAGCGGCGCTGGAGCAGCTGGGTGAAGCTGGAGACCTTGCGCAGGGGCTCTTGCAGATCGTGCGAGGCCACGTAGGCGAACTGCTCCAACTCGGCGTTGGAACGTTCGAGATCCGCGGTCTTCGCGTCGAGCAGCCGGCGGGCCTCCTCGCTGACCTCCAGCTCGCGCACCAGGCGTTGGCGCATGGAGTCGATCTCCCCGCTGAGCCGCCTCAGGTCGGCGGGGCCGGTCGCGGTGATGGGGCGGGTGAAGTCGCCGCCGGAGATGGTGCGGGCGTCGGTGCCGAGCTGGTCGAGCGGCCTGGTGATGCCCCGGCGCAGCGCTTCGAAGGCCAGTCCCGCCAGAGCCACGATGACCAGGGCGATGGCGGTGAAGATCCAGTTCCGCAGCCGCATCGTGGCCGTCAGGTCCCTTCGGGACGTGGCCTGCTCGGCGCGCAGCCGTCCCTGCTGCTGGTCCAGGGCGGTCCGCAGGTGGTCGAAGGCCGTCTTGCCCTCCGCGGCGCGCTCGGTGGCCAGAGGGGAGGGCGACCCGGACGGTGACGCGGCGATCGGGCGGGCGATCCTCGTCTGCCATGTCTCCACCGCGTCCCGCACGGTGCGCAGATCGGCGAGGGCGCCGGTGTCGGCCCGCAGGAGGTGAGCGAGGCGTGCGGTGTCGGCTGTCTGCTCGGTGATCCCCTGGTGGTAGGGCTTGAGGAATTCCGCGTTGCCGGTGAGTCCGTAGCCGCGGATGCCGGTCTCCTGGTCGAGCAGCGCCGACTCCAGGTGGAGGGATGTGCTCAAGGCCTGCGACTTCACGTCCAGCAGATCGTCGCTGAGGGAGGCGGTCCGCCCCAGGACCCAGGCCCCGGTCGCGCCCAGCAGTGCCAGGACCGCCAGCGACGCGGCCACTCCCGCACGCAACCAGTGCAGGGTCGTCCATCTGGAGAACGCCTGCGTACGCGGCGGTGTCTCATCGCCGGTCATCTGTGAACCCCTCTACCTCTGCCGCTTCGAATCCGCGTCGCGCATACTGTAGAGGCCTCTCGACAACAAGTGTTGTCGAGGGGTCGGTTCGGGGCCTAGAGTGCCCGGTATGCCTGGCAAGAACTTCGTACTGCGGGATCTGCCGCAGGAGACGGCCAAAGCCACGGACGTGGCGGTCGACGACCTTGCGCGGCGTATCGCCGAAGAGCTGCTGGAAACCTCCGCGTTCGTGGAAGCGGGCGATTCGGCGCCCGCACTGGCTCTCCTGCACGTACTCGTCCAGCTTCAGCAGTCCGCCGAACGACTCCAGCGGTCCGCCGCCGAAGGCGCGGCACGTACAGGTGCCGGATACCCCCAGATCGGCGAAGCAAGCGGCATGACCCGACAGGGCGCCCGGCGCCGTTGGCCGGGCCTGTTCCACCACTCCCATGAAGCACTTACGGAGCAATCGATGTCTACCCCGCCCGCCCGTCCCCTCGACGTTCTGCTCGTCGAGGACGACATCGCCGACGCCATGCTCATCGAAGAGGCGCTGTCCGAGCGCGGGGCACGCAACCTCGTCCGGGTCACCGATGGAGTCGCCGCCCTGGAACACCTGCGCGCCCCGGACAGCGTGCGTCCCGACCTCATCGTGCTCGACCTCAACATGCCGCGCATGAACGGCCGGGAACTGCTCCGGGTCCTCAAGGCCGACGAGGACCTTCAGACCATCCCCGTCGTCGTCCTCACCACGTCCTCCGCCCCCGACGACGTCACCGGCGCGTACAGCAGCCACGCCAACGCCTATGTGACCAAGCCCGTCAACCTGGCGGAGTTCGAGCGAGCCGTCCAGAGCATCGACTCCTTCTACCTGGAGACCGCCACCCGGCCGCCGCACGCCTGAGCCGCGGCGTCACCGGCACCACCCATGCGGGATGCCCGTCCGCGTCCCCTCTCTGACGGGTGACGGGCGCATCCCGCATTGATGGTGCCGGGCGAGGAATGTGTGCGCGTTGCGGGGGTAAGCGCGCAACGTTACTGGTGGCGCTTCGGCAGTGAGGCGGACTGCGTGGAACTGGCTGGGCAGGATGAGGATCAGCGGCCTCGTGTGGGTCGCGGGATGACGGCTTCGGCCGTGTTCGAGGGGAGCGAGGGCATCGCGGAGGCCCGGGCCATGGCCCGGGATTTCCTCGCGTCGTTGCAGGCCGTGCACGGGGTGCCGGTGTGGGCGCGGGCGATGGGCATGGTCCAGCTGGTGGTGAGCGAGCTGGTGACCAACGCCCGTAAGTACGCGCCGGGGCCGTGTTCACTGACGCTGGCCGTCCATGACGGGGCGGTGGAAGTGACGGTGTGGGACAGCAGCACGACGCTGCCGCTGGTCCTGGCGCCCGACCCGGCGAGGGTCGGTCAGCACGGCCTGGAGATCGTCATGGCGGTGTGCCGCAGCTTCGAGGTGCACCGCGAGCCGGTCGGCAAACGCATCAAGGCGTCCATCGCCCTGGCGGACGACCCGGGCGGCGAGGTGGCCGGCCGCCAGCTGGCGTGACGGGACGGACAGGCCCGGGTCAACGAGCCGCATCCTGAGCGGAGTTGACCAAGCCGGGCGGCGCCGCGGCACCCTGGCCCCGGTCCGTGGCGCATGGCGCGTGACCGGGTCAAACGGATGCGGACAGACGCAGACGCCGCGTACGGACGGGACACGGAAGCCGTAGTGACGGAAGCCGTATTAATCGGTGGCGCCGCGCATCGGGGCGGGCCTATGGTTCTGCTCATCCGCCGCTCCTGAGCGGAGGATCCGACGCGATGGGCTCGTCAAGCTCATCGAGTTCGTCGAGCTCGTCGAGTTCGTCGAGAAGCGGCCGAGCAGAAGCAGGAAGAAACAGGGGGTGGGGACATTGATGACGCTCACGGTGACGGGCACTGCCCGCGTTCAGCAGTTCATCGTCCGCACTTCTGTGGTCTCCGGCTGACACCCACTCGATCCGCGCGCCTGGAGCGCGCCGCCGGGGCCACCCTTGTGAAGGGTTCCCCTTGTCTTCGACGTTCCTCCTTTCGTCCAACACCTCCACCTCCTCGCGCCCGCTCGCCGCATACGGCTGGGACGAGGACTGGGCCGCCGAGTTCGCCCCGTACGCCGAGCAGGGCCTGGTGCCCGGCCGGGTCGTACGTGTCGACCGTGGCCAGTGCGACGTGGTGACCGCGACCGGCACGCTGCGTGCGGACACCGCGTTCGTCACCCCGCACGATCCGATGCGGGTCATCTGCACCGGGGACTGGGCCGCCGTGGAGCCGGCCGGTGACCCCCGGTTCGTCCGGGCGTACCTGCCGCGCCGCGCCGCGTTCGTGCGCAGCACCTCCTCCAAGCGGTCCGAGGCGCAGATCCTCGCCGCCAACGTCGACCACGCGATCATCGCGGTGTCGCTGGCCGGCGAACTCGACCTCGGCCGCATCGAACGATTTCTGGCCCTGGCCTGGGAGTCGGGCGCCCAGCCGGTCGTCGTACTCACCAAAGCCGACCTGGTGCCGGACCCGGTCGGGCTCTCCTACCTCGTCCAGGACGCCGAGGCAGCCGCGCCCGGCGTCCTGGTCCTGCCCGTCAGCGCGACCACCGGCGAGGGCATCGAGATCCTGGGCGCGGTCGTGGCCGACGGCACCAGTGTGCTGCTCGGGCAGTCCGGCGCAGGCAAGTCCACGCTCGCCAACGCGCTGCTCGGCGAGGAGGTGATGGCGGTGCAGGCGGCCCGCGAGGTGGACGGCAAGGGCCGCCACACGACGACCACCCGCAACCTCCTGGTACTGCCCGGGGGCGGCGTCCTCATCGACACGCCCGGACTGCGTGGCGTCGGCCTGTACGACGCGGAGTCGGGCGTGGGACAGACCTTCTCCGAGATCGAGGAACTGGCCGCCGACTGCCGCTTCCACGACTGCGCGCACCTCGCCGAGCCGGGGTGCGCGGTGCTGGCCGCGCTGGAGGACGGCTCGCTCGCCGAACGCCGCCTGGACAGCTACCGCAAGCTGCTGCGCGAGAACCAGCGCATCGTGGCGAAGACGGACGCGCGGCTGCGGGCGGAGCTGCGGCGCGACTGGAAGGCGAAGGGGGCGGAGGGACGGGCGAATGGGGCGGCCAAGCGGGGTCGCTTGCGCTGAGCAGGGGGGGGGCGTGCAGCCGCCCGAGTGCGGGGGCCGCGCATGCCGTTTGCGCCCCCTCGACGGGCCGGTTGTCGCCTGCGGGCCGTGGGGGCTCGTTGCGCAGTTCCCCGCGCCCCTGGAAACCCGTTTTCGACCGCGGGTCGTGGGGGGTTGGTTGCGCAGTTCCCCGCGCCCCTTGAGGGGCTGGTTGTCGGCCGCGGGTTGTGGTCGCTTTTCGCGCAGTTCCTCGCCCCCCTGGAAGCCCGTTTTCGACCGCGGGTCGTGGGGGGCTGGTCGCGCAGTTCCTCGCGCCCCTGAAACCCGCCTTCGTCTGCCGACCGTGGTCGCTTTTCGCGCAGTTCCCCGCGCCCCTGGCAGGGTCGGTGCTGGCCAGGTCGAGCATCTTCAGCCTGTCCGGCGATTGAGGACGAGCGCCGTTCAGGCGCGTACGGGGGTGCAGGGGGCGGAGCCCCCGCGTGGGGTCTGGGGCGGAGCCCCAGGGGTCAGCCGGTTCAACCCCGCTGCGCGGGCGGGTGGGTGGGAAAACCCCCGGGGTCTGGGGCGCAGCCCCAGGGAGCTGCACCCTCAAGTAGCCGCACGGGCGGGCGGGTGGGAAAACCCCCAGGGGCACCCCCCCCGCGAGGCCCACGTCCGAAACCCGCCAGCCACCCCGCAGGCAAGGCCCCCACACTGGACACCGTGATGGACCCAGAGGTGCAGTACGAGGCAGTCAGCAGCAGGGACGCCCGTTTCGACGGGGAGTTCTTCTTCGCCGTGGCGACGACCGGCATCTACTGCCGCCCGAGCTGCCCGGCCGTCACCCCCCGCCGCAAAAACGTCCGGTTCTACCCGAGCGCCGCCGCCGCCCAGGGCAACGGCTTTCGCGCATGCCGCCGCTGCCGCCCCGACGCCGCCCCCGGTTCCGCCGCGTGGAACGCGCGGGCCGACGTCGTGGGCCGCGCCATGCGCATGATCGGGGACGGCGTGGTGGACCGCGAGGGCGTGCCCGGCCTCGCGGCCCGGCTCGGCTACAGCACCCGCCAGGTGCAGCGCCAGCTCACCGCGGAGGTGGGCGCGGGCCCGGTCGCGCTCGCCAGGGCCCAGCGCGCCCACACGGCACGGGTCCTGCTCCAGACCACCCCGCTGCCGGTCACCGAGATCGCCTTCGCCGCCGGGTTCGCCAGCGTGCGCCAGTTCAACGACACCATCCGGCAGATCTACGCCCGTACGCCCAGCGCCCTGCGCGACGAGGCCGGTACCCGGGCCTCCAGGTCCGGCCGCCCCGCGACGGCCGCCGGGATCGCGCTGCGGCTCGCCCACCGGGGCCCGTACGCGGTGAAGGAGACCTTCGACCTGCTGGCCGAAGAGGCCGTCGAGCACGTCGAGGAGGTCACGGGCGGGCCGGGCGGCCGCACCTACCGCCGTACGCTGCGGCTGCCCCACGGCACCGCGGTCGTGGCCGTCGACGAGGCCGTGCCCGCGCACACCACGGCCCGCCAGGGCTGGCTGGAGGCGCGGATCAACCTCACGGACCTGCGTGACCTCACCACCGCCGTACAGCGCCTGCGCCGCCTGTTCGACCTGGACGCCGACCCGTACGCCGTCGACGAACGGCTCGGCGCCGACCCCCGGCTGGCCCCGCTCGTCGCGCGGACCCCGGGCCTTCGCTCCCCGGGCGCGGCCGACCCCGAGGAGTGCGCGGTGCGGGCGCTGGCCGGACGGGACCTGGCGGCCACCCTCGTCGAGACGTACGGCAAACGCCTCGACGTGCCGTGCGGCACCCTCACCCACCTGTTCCCCGAGCCCGCGCCGCTGGCCGCCCACCCCGACCCGCAGCTCGCCGCCCTGGCGACCGCGCTCGCCGACACCACCCTGCGTCTGGATGCCGGAGCCGACCGCGACGAGGCCGAACGGGTCCTGCGTACGCTGCCCGGCATGGACGGGGCGACCGTCGCGGTGATCCGCACCCGGGCGCTCGGCGACCCGGACGTGGGGGCGGCGGCCGGCGAGGACGCCTGGCGCCCCTGGCGCTCCTACGCCCGGCGCCACCTCGCGCTCCACGCCGCCCGGGAGCGGTAGCCCGACGGGCGGGTCCCGGCCACTTCTGCGAACGTCGAAGGCATGATCCGTCTCGCGCGCCTGCCCCTTGACCGCTGGTCGGCGGTGCTGCCGCTGCTCGCCATCGTGCTGCTCGCGCTGACCTGGGGGCGCTCCCTGCCCGCCGGGCTCGTCGCGCTGGTCGCCTGCTTCCTGGCCGGTGCGGTGCTGGCGGCGGTGCACCACGCCGAAGTGGTCGCCCACCGGGTGGGCGAACCCTTCGGGTCGCTGGTGCTCGCGGTCGCGGTGACGGTGATCGAGGTCGCGCTGATCGTCACCCTGATGTCGGACGGGGGCGACAAGAGCGCGTCGCTGGCCCGTGACACCGTCTTCGCCGCCGTGATGATCACCTGCAACGGCATCGTCGGGGTGTGCCTCCTGGTCGGCGCGGTGCGCCGCCGGTTCGCCGTGTTCAACGCCGAGGGCACCGTCACGGCGTTCGCCACGGTCACCACGCTCGCCGGCCTCAGCCTCGCCCTGCCGACGTTCACCACCAGCAAACCGGGCCCGGAATTCTCGCCCGCCCAGCTGATCTTCGCCGCGATCGCCTCGGTCCTCCTGTACGGGCTCTTCGTCGCCACCCAGACCGTGCGCCACCGTGACTACTTCCTGCCGGTGACCCAGCAGGGCGAGGTGATGCGGGACGACGCCCACGCCAACCCGCCCTCCGCGCGCACCGCCTGGACCAGCGTCGCCCTGCTCGGGGTGGCGCTCGTCGCGGTCGTGGGCCTGGCCAAGGGCGTCTCGCCCACCATCGAGCGGGGCGTGGCCGCGGCCGGGCTTCCCGCCTCGGTCGTGGGCGTCGTGATCGCGCTGCTCGTGCTGCTGCCCGAGACCATCGCCGCGGTGCGGGCCGCCCGCCGCGACCGCGTACAGACCAGTCTGAACCTGGCGCTCGGCTCGGCGATGGCCAGTATCGGGCTCACGATTCCGGCCGTCGCGCTCGCCACGATCTGGCTGTCGGGGCCGCTGGTGCTCGGCCTCGGCGCCAGCCACATGGTGCTGCTCGCGCTGACCGTCGCGGTGGGGATCCTCACCGTCGTGCCGGGCCGCGCCACGTTGATGCAGGGCGGCGTGCACCTCTCGCTGTTCGCCGCGTACATCGTGCTCGCGGTCAGTCCGTAACCCCTGGCGCCCTCGCCGGACGTTCCCGGCCGGACAAGCGATGTTTTCAAGTCACGTGCGCCATGGGCGTATTGACGAGCTGCCCTGTCGCGTCACAGGATCGAAAGGAAGGTAGTTGCTCAATACATCCGATTCGGCCGGTGGCACGTCCCCCCTCCGGCCGGAGAGGCGAAGCAGGAGGCACCATGTGTGGCATCACCGGCTGGATCTCCTTCGACCGTGAACTGCGCGCCGAGCGGGACACCCTGGACGCGATGACCGAGACGATGGACTGCCGCGGTCCCGACGACCGCGGTGTCTGGGCCGAGGGGCCGGCCGCCCTCGGCCACCGCAGGCTCGCGATCATCGACCTTCCGGGCGGGCGCCAGCCCATGACCGTCGAAGCCGGCGGCACGACCGTCGCCCTCGTCTACTCCGGCGAGGCCTACAACTTCACCGAACTCAAGGCCGAACTCACCGCACGCGGACACCGGTTCACCACCGACTCCGACACCGAGGTCGTGCTGCACGGCTACCTCGAATGGGGCGAGGCCGTCGCCGAACGCCTCAACGGCATGTACGCCTTCGCGATCTGGGACGCACGCGTCCAGCGTCTCGTCATGATCCGCGACCGCATGGGCATCAAGCCCTTCTACTACTACGAGACCGCCGACGGCGTGCTCTTCGGCTCCGAGCCCAAGGCGATCCTCGCCAACCCGCTGGCCCGGCGCTCGGTCTCGCTCGACGGCCTGCGCGAGCTGTTCACCTTCGTCAAGACGCCCGGCCACGCGGTGTGGGACGGCATGAAGGAGGTCGAGCCCGGCACCGTCGTCACCGTCGACCGCGGCGGCCTGCGCACCCACACGTACTGGTCCCTCGAAACCCGCCCGCACGACGACGACCGCGCCACCAGCATCGCCCACGTCCGCGAACTGCTCGACGACATCGTGCGGCGCCAGCTCGTCGCCGACGTGCCGCGCTGCATGCTGCTCTCCGGCGGCCTCGACTCCTCGGCGCTCACCGCGATAGCCGCCCGCCAGCTCGGCGAGGTGGACGAGAAGGTACGCAGCTTCGCGGTCGACTTCGTCGGCCAGACCGAGAACTTCGTCGCCGACGACCTCCGCGCCACCCCCGACACGCCCTACGTCCACGACGTGGCCCGCACGTCCGGCACCGTCCACCAGGACATCGTCCTGGACGCGCAGGCGCTCGCCGACCCCGCGGTGCGGGCCAAGGTCATCCGCGCCCGCGACATCCCCATGGGCTTCGGCGACATGGACGCCTCGCTCTATCTGCTGTTCAAGGCGATACGCGAACACTCCACGGTCGCCCTGTCCGGCGAGTCCGCTGACGAGGTGTTCGGCGGCTACAAGCAGTTCTTCGACGAGGACGCCCGGGCCGCCGACACCTTCCCCTGGCTCGTCAAGTTCGCCGAGCAGTTCGGCGACGACTCGGGCCTGCTGCGCCCCGACCTGACCGCCGCGCTGAACGTGCCCGCCTACGTCAAGGACTCCTACGACACCGCCGTCGCCGGCATCCAACGCCTCGACGGCGAAAGCGACTTCGAGTACCGGATGCGCAAGATCTGCCACCTCCACCTGACCCGCTTCGTGCGCGTCCTGCTCGACCGCAAGGACCGCGCGAGCATGGCCGTCGGGCTCGAAGTGCGGGTGCCGTTCTGCGACCACCGTCTCGTCGAGTACGTCTACAACGCGCCCTGGTCGGTGAAGTCCTTCGACGGCCGCGAGAAGAGCCTGCTGCGCGAGGCGACCAAGGACGTCATCCCGCAGTCGGTGTACGACCGGGTCAAGAGCCCCTACCCCTCCACGCAGGACCCGAAGTACGCCACCGCTCTCCAGGGCCACGCCAAGGACCTGCTCGCACAGCCCTCCCACCCGGTCTTCGACCTCATCGACAGGAACGGGCTGCGCCGGGCCGCCGAGGTGAGCGCCCCGCAGATCCACCAGGCCTCGCGCCGGGGTCTGGAGCGCTCCCTCGACCTCGCGATCTGGCTCGACCTGTACAAGCCCGAGATCAAGTTGGCCTGACCGGCGCCCAGTTGGGGTCCTGGTTCTCCTCCAGGCCCCAGCTGTGGATCCTCTCCGGGTGGACGCGGATGAGCTCTTCGCTGAAGTGCGGACCCAACTCGTGCGGCCCGGTGAGGAGTTCGGCCCTCCCGCGGATCTCCACGCCGCGCACCTTCCACGGCCGTACGCTCACCACGTCGTCGACCACCAGGGCGGCCCTCGGGTTGCCCTGGAGGTTGCGCCACTTCTTCGTGGTGCCGAGGGCGTGTCCGCCGATGAGGATCGTCCCGTCGTCCTGCGGGAAGAACCCGACGGGGTTGGCCTGCGGCTGGCCCTTGGCGTCCACGGTGGCGAGCCTGCCGAGGCGCTGGCTCCTGAGGTAGGCACGCTCGGCCTCGCTGAATCCGGTCATGGGCCCACCCTCACACGCCCGGCGCCGCCCCGTCACCGGCACGCGGACCCGGCCCCGGCGAGGCGCGCCCCGGTCATCCCCGGACGACCGCGCCCACCCAGGCGCCCGTCACCAGGAGGCAGGCGAAGAGCTCGGCCATCACCGAGTAGCCGCCCGCGCGCAGGATCGTACGGGCCGAGGCCCAGCCGCCCCCGTGGCTGCCGAGCCGCGCCCGCTCCGCGCCGTACAGGCCACCGAGGAACCCGGCGATCCCGCCCACCACGGGCAGGACGAAGAACCCCGCGACAGCGGCCGCGCCCGCCGTCAGCACGGACCGCCTGGACGCCCCGGCCGCCTTGAAACGACGGGCCGGCAGGAGGGGACGCAGAGCCTGATTGGCCAGGAGTACGCCGGTGGCCCCCGCCAGTACGGCCCAGGCGAGCCCGGTGGTGTCCTCCAGTGCCCACCACGTCACGGCGGCCCACACGATCGCCGGCCCCGGGACGCCGGGGACCAGCACGCCGCACAGGCCCATCAGCATCACCGTGCCGACCGCGAGGAGCTGCCACACGCCCATCTGCCCAGGGTGCGGGAATCGGCCGGGTCCCGCAGTTCAGCGGGTCCCGTGCGCACGTGGCGGTGACCATCCGTGCCCGGCCGTGATCAGCGGGCGACCCAGCCGCGCTCGTAGGCGTGCCAGCCCAACTGGAGCCTGGTGGTCACCCCGGTCAGCTCCATCAGGCCCTTGACCCGGCGCTGCACGGTGCGCAGGCCGAGTTCCAGCTGCTTGGCGGCGCTGGCGTCCGTCATCCCGGCGAGCAGCAGCGAAAGGATCTCCAGATCGGTCGCGTCGGGGCCCGGGCCCTCCTCGACGACGCCGCGTCCCCCGCCGCCGAGCCGCAGCGGCACCGCGTCCCGCCACACCGCCTCGAACAGGCCCATCAGGGATTCGAGCAGCCCGCTCGCGTGCACCACGAGCGCGGCCGGCTCGGCGTCCCGGCCGGTCAGCGGCACCATCGCGAGGCTGCGGTCCGCGACGACGAGCTTGGTCGGCACCCGCTCCACCGTGCGCACCTGCTCGTCGCGGCTCAGGGCGGCGGACAGCTCGGCGATCCCGGCGGGCAGCGAAAGCACCTCGCGCTCGATCACCACCCGGTAGGCCACCCCGCGGGCCGAGGCGCGCTCCTCGGACTCGTTGTCCTTGCCGGTGACCGCGACCGGCCTGCCCGTCACCAGCGCGCACACCTCGTCCGTCGCGCCACGTTGCAGCTGGTGGAAGCGGTGGGTGACGGCGCTCGCCCCGGTCACCACCTCGACGAGGTCGTGCACGGCCGGCTCGGCGGCCTCGGCCCGGTACTCCGTGGCGAGCAGCGCCGCGGCGAGCTCCGCCTGGTCCAGCTCGTGCCGCTGCTGGGTGAGCAGCGCGCCCAGCGCGACGCCGGGCGGGGCCGCGACCCAGCGTCCGGTGCGGGCGGAGGACTGGGCGGCCAGGCCCCGGCGCTCCAGACGGCGCAGCGCGCGCTCGGTCTCGCTCTCGGGCAGCGCGAGCCGGTGCGCGAGGTCCGCAACCTCGGCCGCGCCCACCGCGACCAGCGCGCGATACGCCGTCTCCTGCGTCTCGTCGAGACCTATCGCTCCCAGCACCACGGACCGCCTCCCTCAGAGCCTGGGCCTGGGCGCCGTGGCGGGAAACCGCCTCGGCGCAGACCCGCCGCGCAACATCATCCCCGTATCCGACGCCGCTCTGCCACGGTCGATCCACCGCAGCCCCAACAGCCGCCGGACGCAGGGCAGGTACGCGCCGTGACGCGGCGTCCTTCGTCCCGGATTTCCCTGAGGAAAGCGATGCGCCCCGAACTGACCGACGCCAAGGGCAACTCGGTCATCCGGGCCGTGGTGAGCGCGTACTCGGTGCGCTGGCCACGTGAAAGGTCCGCCCGGTGTCCCTCCCGTGGGGGGTGGGGTCGCCCGGCGGACTTTCGTATGCCCTTGCAACGCTTGTCCGTTGAGCACATTTTCCCGATGCCCCGTTTTCGTATGCCTCGGACGGTGGACAATAAGGGCATGAGCCAGCAGGGGGAGAGGCCGACCCGGGACGACGACTGGTGGAACCGGCTGTACGACGAGTCGGCGCCGGACGCGGGCCCCGATGGTTCCGGCGACAGCCTGGACGACCGCTTCGACTCGGCGTCCCACACGGTGCGTTCGAGCGCGCAGCGCGTGGATCCGGGGGCGGAGAGCCCGGACGCGGTCGCTTCGGAGGCGGATGGCCCGGACGCGGTCGCTTCGGAGGCGGATGGCCCGGGTGCGGTGGGCTCTGCGGCGCGCCGGGGCGTCGCCGGGCCGGATCTCGCTGGGCCCCGTGTCGCAGGACCGGATGCGGCGGGTGCCGTGGGGCCGGAACCGCCCACCGCCGGGCCCCGTGTCGCAGGACCGGATGCGGCGGGTGCCGTGGGGCCGGAACCGCCCACTGCCGGGCCCCGCGCCGCGGGAGCGGATGCGGTCGGGGCGGACGCAGTCGGGCCGGGTGCAGAGCGTGAACTTGGCGTCGCCGGGCCGGACGCGGCCGAACCGGACGTCGTCCGAGCGGATGGCGTTCCCGCGAGCTCGGCCTCCCCCCGGCCCCGGGCGCCCTGGGAGCCGCCCGAAAGGCCGCCCGAGCCGCGCCGGCCGGCGGCCTGGTGGGAGTCCGTACCGTCGGCGCCGCCCCCGCCGACGAGCCCGGCGCCGTTGCCGGATCTGCCCCCGGGCTGGGCGGAGGTCGCCCCACCAAACGCGCCGGAGAAAGCGCATCACGGACCTTCGGCCGGTGACGTGCCCCCCACCCCGACCGAGGCACCCGGCGCCCCCGCACCTGTCGAGGCGCCGCCCACCCCCGCCAAGGCACCCGGCGCCCCCGCACCCGTCGAGGCATCGCCCGCCCCCACCCTGACCGAAGCGCCGGCCACCCCGGCCGAGGCGCCGCCCGCCCCCGCCGAGGCGCCCGGCGTCCCCACCCCCGTCGAGGCGCCGCCCGCAACCGTGTCGGCCGGCAGCCTTCGCGCCGACGGCGGTGCGCGCAGGCCCCCGGTGAAGACCCCGCGCAGTGATCGCGACGCCGCTCCCGAACGGGCCACGCAGGGCCCGCCCGCCCCCGGCCGGTTCGGCACGCCGCACACCGCACCCCCGCAGGACCGCACGCCGGTGCCCCGGCCCCGTACCGGCCACGTGGGTGACGGGCCGCCCACCTACGACGCCGAGCCCACCGCGCTGCCCTACGCGCGCCCCGACGCGCTCGACGAACTCGTCGCCGACACCGTGCTCGACGGCGCCCGCTACGGCGCCTA
The DNA here is from genome assembly GCF_043200435.1 of Streptomyces sp. NPDC048416. Classification (NCBI taxonomy): domain Bacteria; kingdom Bacillati; phylum Actinomycetota; class Actinomycetes; order Kitasatosporales; family Streptomycetaceae; genus Streptomyces; species Streptomyces sp. NPDC048416. The sequence continues at coordinate 54,418 of NZ_JBICXU010000026.1, read as the reverse complement.
CGTCCTGCGGGCCGGCTCCTCGCGTGGCGACTCCGCGCGCTATCGGGGCGAGCCCCGCCGCGACGCCCTGCTCACCGCCCGCTTCGGCAACGGCGAGAACGCCCTGGTCCTCGTCGCCGTGGCCGGTGGCGCGCGGACCAGCGACCGGGCGCACCTCGCCGCCGCCGACGCCTGCCACTGGATCGGCGGAGCCATCGGCCGCAGCCACCTCCGCCTCGCCGAGGACATCAGGGCAGGCCGGCGCGGCGACCTCAAGGCGGGCCTGCACCGGCTCACCGACCGCAGCTACGGAATGCTGCGGGCCCGCGCAGGTGAGCTCGGCCTGCCACCGCAGGAGTACACCGCGAGCCTGCGCTGTCTGCTGCTGTCCGCCGACCCCGCCTGCCGCACCCGGGTGTTCTTCGGCATCGGGCACGGCGGCCTGTTCCGGCTGCGCGGCGGGGTGTGGCAGGACATCGAGCCCACCGTGCCCGAGCCGGGCGCCGCGACCGGGGCGCCGGTGGTGGGCTTCGGTTCCGCGCCGGCCGGGGCGCCGCAGGGCGATCGCCTGACCATGGCACTGGGCACCGTCGAGCCCGCCCGCCCCTTCATCGACCGGCCCGCGCCGCCCGCCGAACCGTTCCGCTTCCGGGCCTCGGTGGCCCGCCCGGGCGACGTCCTCCTGCTGTGCAGTTCCGGGCTCGCCGAACCGCTGCGCGGTGAGAGCGCTCTCGCCAAGGAACTGGCCGAGCGCTGGGCCCGCCCCGAACCGCCCGGGCTCGCCGCGTTCCTCGCCGACATGCAGCTCAGGGTGAAGGGGTACGCCGACGACCGTACGGCGGTCGCGGTCTGGGAGGCGTAACCGCACGGGCCATGGGTTGATGGACCCATGGCCAAGCAGAACGTCGCAGAGCAGTTCGTCGACATCCTCGCGCGCGCGGGCGTCAAGCGGCTGTACGGAGTCGTCGGGGACAGCCTCAACCCCGTCGTCGACGCCATCCGCCGGGCCTCCGCCATCGACTGGATCCAGGTCAGGCACGAGGAGGCCGCCGCGTTCGCGGCCGGCGCCGAGGCCCAGCTCACCGGCACACTCGCGGCGTGCGCGGGCTCGTGCGGGCCCGGCAATCTGCACCTCATCAACGGCCTGTACGACGCGCACCGCTCGATGGCCCCCGTCCTCGCCCTGGCCTCGCACATCCCGTCGTCGGAGATCGGCCTCAGTTACTTCCAGGAGACGCACCCCGACCAGCTGTTCAGGGAGTGCTCCCACTACAGCGAGCTGATCTCCAGCCCCCAGCAGATGCCGCGCGTGCTCCAGACGGCGATCCAGCACGCGATCGGCCGCGGCGGGGTGAGTGTCCTCGCGCTGCCCGGTGACATCGCCTCCGCGCAGGCCCCCGACAAGGCGATCGACCACGCCCTGGTGACATCCCTGCCGTCGGTGCGGCCCGGCGACACCGAGATCGACGCGCTCGCGGCGCTCATCGACAAGGCGAAGCGCGTCACCCTGTTCTGCGGCAGCGGCACCGCGGGGGCGCACGCGGAGGTCATGGAGTTCGCCGAGCGGATCAAGTCGCCCGTCGGACACGCGCTGCGCGGCAAGGAATGGATTCAGTACGACAACCCGTACGACGTCGGCATGAGCGGCCTGCTCGGGTACGGCGCCGCGTACGAGGCGACCCACGAGTGCGACCTGCTGATCCTGCTCGGCACCGACTTCCCCTACAACGCCTTCCTGCCCGACGACGTCAAGATCGTCCAGGTGGACGTGCGCCCCGAACACCTCGGCAGGCGCTCGAAGCTGGACCTCGCGGTGTGGGGCGACGTGAAGGAGACACTGCGCTGTCTGACCCCGCGGGTGAAGGTCAAGACGGACCGCAAGTTCCTCGACAAGATGCTCAGGAAGCACGCCGACGCACTGGAGGGCGTCGTCAAGGCGTACACCCGCAAGGTGGACAAACACGTCCCGATCCACCCCGAGTACGTCGCCTCGATTTTGGACGAACTCGCCGATGACGACGCCGTGTTCACGGTGGACACCGGGATGTGCAACGTGTGGGCGGCCCGCTACATCTCGCCCAACGGCAGGCGCCGCATCATCGGTTCGTTCAGCCACGGCTCGATGGCCAACGCGCTGCCGCAGGCCATCGGCGCCCAGTTCACCGACCGCAACCGCCAGGTGGTCTCGATGTCGGGCGACGGCGGGTTCTCGATGCTGATGGGCGACTTCCTCACGCTCGTCCAGTACGACCTGCCCGTGAAGATCGTGCTGTTCAACAACTCCTCGCTCGGCATGGTCGAGTTGGAGATGCTGGTCGCCGGTCTGCCCTCGTACGGGACGACCAACCACAACCCCGACTTCGCCGCGATCGCCCGCGCCGCCGGGGCGTACGGGGTGCGCGTCGAGAAGCCCAAGCAGCTCGCGGGCGCGCTCAAGGACGCCTTCAAGCACAAGGGCCCGGCGCTCGTCGACATCGTCACCGACCCCAACGCCCTCTCCATCCCGCCGAAGATCAGCGCCGAGATGGTGTCGGGCTTCGCGCTCTCCGCGAGCAAGATCGTCCTGGACGGCGGGGTGGGCCGCATGGTGCAGATGGCCCGGTCCAACCTCCGCAACGTCCCCCGGCCGTAGCGGCCCCGGCTGCCCTGCGCGGCCCCGCATGGGCAGCTCCGGCCCGCTGGGCTGTTCGACGCCGGCCCGCATCGGCATCCGCAGCATCGGCATCCCTGCCGGGCGGCGGTGAAGGAAACACCACTCCCTGCCGGGCGCCCAAACACCCGTGCCCGTCCGTGTGTTCTCGCCTTCGCTCCGGGCCACAACAGCGACTACGCTCAACCGAGTTACGCCGATGACCAGGCGAGAAGGGCCGGGGGAGCCACACCACCATGAGCGGTACGAACGGGGAAAAAAGCAGCGAGAAGGACGATTACGCCGACGGGGGGATCAAGCCGCTCGCGGCCGGTGACCCCGCGCGCATCGGGCCGTATCTGCTGCTGGGCCGGCTGGGCGCCGGCGGCATGGGGAGGGTGTTCCTCGCGCGTTCGGACAGCGGCCGCACCGTCGCTGTGAAGGTCGTGCACGAGGAACACGTGTCCAACGAGCAGTTCAGGGCGCGATTTCGCCGCGAGATCGAGGCGGCACGCAAGGTGGGGGAGCGGTACACGGCGCCGGTGCTCGACGCGGATCCGGACGACGAGCCGCCCTGGGTGGCCACGGGGTACGTACCCGGCCTCTCGCTCGAACAGATCGTGCGGCGGTACGGGCCGCTTCCGGGCGCGTCCCTGCACGCCCTCGCCGAACAGCTGTTGAAGGCGCTCAAGGACATTCACGGCGCGGGCATCGTGCACCGTGACCTGAAGCCGTCCAATGTGATGCTCACCGTGGACGGCACGAAGGTCATCGACTTCGGGATCGCACGGGCCCTCGAAACCTCCGTGGAGTCCCTGCTGACCAGTACGGGGATGGCGATCGGCTCGCCCGGCTTCATGTCGCCCGAGCAGGTGCGCGGCCGCAGCGCCGGGGTCAAGAGCGACGTGTTCACGCTCGGGTGCGTGCTGACCTATGCGGCGACCGGGCAGCTGCCGTTCGGGCAGGGCGCCGACAACCAGCACGCCGTGATGTTCCAGATCGTGGAGGGCGAGCCCGATCTGGAAGGCGTCGAGGACGAGGCGCTGCGCGCCTTCATCACGCGGTGTCTGACCAAGGACATCGACCAACGCCCGGGCGTGGACGAGCTGTTGGCCGACCCGCAGCGGACGCGTCCGAGCGCCGCGCGGGGCGCCTGGCTGCCCGCCCGCGTCGTGGCGCGCCTGGCGCAGCAGTCCGCGCGGCTGCTCGACGCCGAGGCGGCGCCGCTGCGGGAGGAGCCCGTCGACCGGGCGACCCTCGGCCTGCGGCCGCAGGCCGGGCCCCCCGAAGGCGTCGTCGCGGACAGCGCGGTCACGGTCCGCCGGCCGCAGGAGCGGGCCCGCCGTCGCCGCAGGTTCATCGTGCTGCCCGTCATCGCCGTGCTCACCGTGGGCGGCGGCACGGTCTTCGTGCTCCAGCCCTTCGGGAGCGACCCCGGCAGCCAGGCCCAGGCCCAGCCGCCGAGCAGCAGCGTGAGCGCGAGCGCCGGCCCCGGTGGCAGCGCCGGCGCGGGCGCGTCGGCCGGCGCCGCACCGACCCCGTCGGCCGCCAACTCGCCCAGCGCGCCCAGTGGTTCACCGTCCCCCGAGGCGAGCGGCAACGACAAGGGCGCCGCCAAGGGACAGGACGGCAGCACCGGCGGCCAGAGCGCCTCGGGCAGTGGCGGGGGCGCGCCGCCGTCCGGCAACGGAGGGGGGAGCCCGTCCGGCGGTGGCGGTTCCGCCCGGGGTACGGGAAGCGGCGCCGGTGGCGGGTCCGGGGCGTCGGGCTCGTCCGGAGGGTCCGGTTCGTCCGGAGGGGCCGGTTCATCCGGCGGGTCGGGTTCGTCCGGTTCCGCCGGTACACCCGCGGGTTCCCCGCCGCCCGCCATGAAGGGCTACAACGTCAAGTACGCCAACAGCTGTGTCGGCGCCTGCTCCATGCCGCTCGCCGTGAGCTGGTCGACGATCTCCGGGGCGACCCGCTACGACGTCCACTTCACCAACAAGGGCAGCAACTTCACGAAGAAGAGCGTGGACACCGTCTACTCCACCGGCGGCACCGGCTACAACATCAACGGCCCGTTCTCGGGCGATGAGATCTGTGTCGCGGTGCGGGCGGCCAACCAGTACGGCCCCTCCGCCTGGGCCGAGACCTGGTGCGGCACCGTCCCGTACTGAGCGACGCCGGCCGCCCGGCGCCGGGCCGTGCCCGCGACCCGGCCCTCCGCTTCCGTGCGTACTTCCGCCTACGTCTTGTGCCGCCCGGGCGGTCGACGTGCCGGGCGGGATGTCGTGGCACGGGTGCGGCAGGCGCGTACCCCCGCGACCGGGCCGGGCGGTCGTACGCCGGGGCGTACGCGAGGGATGCGGCAACGCGCCCATCACCCCCAACTCGCCGTGGCGCGCAGGGCGTTCACCGAGACCAGCTGCGGCACCGTCGCGTCGTCCGGCACCATGGGCCACGCATGGTCATGCGTACGCCGAGACCGACAGCCGCGTATGGACACATGAGGGATGTGCCCTGATCCGGGCGTCCCGGTGCGGGGTCCGTTCGTCGTCGTGCGGCACGCCTGACGGGCGGCCGCTCGCGGAGACGCGGCGGCCTCGCGTCGTTCCGTGCGTTCGCTGCCGGCGGGATGTCCGGTTGCTTGAGCGGGCGCTGTTCAGCGGGTTCCGGCGAAGGCGTACACCGGAGTCCGTGCCCGGAAGTGGTGGGTCGGCCCCGCTGAAACCGGGGTAAAGCGCCGATCCGCCCCCGCGCCCCACCCGCGCGCGGAGCGCCCTGCCACGGATGCGGAACCCGCTCGTCGACACCGGGCGGTACTGCCCAGTACGGCCCGTGAACGTCGCCGAAGGGCCCCGGTGCCGTCCGCGTCAGCCTGTACGGCGGGCACCCATCTCGTCCGGCACATGCCAAACCGGGAGGTACGAGGGACCCTCTGTGCTTGCGAGTACGGGGCGCGTGCACGGGCGCACGACCCGCTCGCGCCGTACCTGCGCCGGGGGCCGACCGCCCCGTGCCGCGCTTCCGTGAGGGGCACTCCGGAGGCATTCTCGTGCGGTTGCCGCGGAATCACCATGAGTGACCGTGTCGAGGCGGGGCATGCATCCCGTGTGCGTGTTCGAGGGAGGAAGGTCGTCACACCGTGCAGGTGGGGGCTATGACAGGGCATCAGGCAGGTCTCGGTCCCACGGGGACCGGGGCCGCCCAAACACCTGATGCGCACCAGGGGGACCAGCCTCTGCTGTGCAGGAGAGTGGGGCAGGCGGATCTGACAGCGGTGCGGGACATACGCCGCGCACTGAGGGAACTCATCGGGTCCTCGCGGCACGCGGAGGCGGCGGACGTGGCGGAACTGCTCACCAGCGAACTGGTGACCAACGCCCTCGTCCACACCGACCGGGGGGCGGTGGTGACGGCCACGCTCGGGGAGCGCGGACTGCGCGTGGAGGTACGGGATTTCGCGACCGACCCACCCACGCCTCGCCGACCCTCCGACGACGACGGTACGCACGGCAGGGGGCTCGTCCTCGTCGAAGCGCTGGCGGACGCCTGGGGCGTACGCCAGCAGGACAGGGGAAAGGTCGTGTGGTTCGAACTCGACGGCGCTTCGCCGCCGCGGTGCTAGCCGGCGCCCCCGGCCGCCCCGGGTCGCCCCCTTTGTCCGGGTAGGACGCGGCTGTCCGGGTGGGACGCGGCTATCCGAACTGCTGCTCAAGATCCTTCAGTTTGCGTTCCAGGGAGTCGAGCCGTGGCAGCGCCTGGGTGTCGTCCTCGGCGGTGAGGTCCACGGTCCTGGCCGCCGAGGACTCAGTGGTCCCGACGGCCTGGAGGGAGGGCCGGTTGCGCAGCGGCAGTTGTCCCGGCTCTGCTATGGCCGGCTCCGCGACAGCCTTGGGCTGTGCGGAGCCCGGCCCCGGGCCGATTCCCTGGACGTCGACCTGACGGCCGCCGCCCCTGCCGCGCCCCCAGGCACGGTTCTGCCGGCTGAGCGCCTTGAAGTGCGCCCGGTCCAGCTTCTCCTGGTCGCGCCTGCGGAGCTTGTTCTCCTCCTTGGTGCGCTTGTCCTCGCGCACCTCGTCGACCGCCTCGTCCAGGGTGCGTACACCCTCCAGGAGCATCAGCGACCAGGCGCCGAAGGTCTCCCGGGGAGCCCGCAGCCACCGCACGATCCGGATCTGCGGCAACGGCCTCGGCACCAGGCCCTGTTCCCGCAGCGCCGCCCGGCGGGTCTGCTTCAGCGCACGGTCGAAGAGCACCGCGGCCGAGAGCGACATACCGGCGAAGAACTGCGGGGCGCCCGCATGGGCCATGCCGCGCGGCGCGTGCACCCAGTTGAACCAGGCCGCGGCGCCCGCGAACGTCCACACGAGCAGCCGTGAGCCGAGCGCCGCGTCGCCGTGGCTGGCCTCGCGCACCGCGAGCACGGAGCAGAACATGGCCGCGCCGTCGAGCCCGAAGGGGACCAGGTACTCCCAGCCGTCCGTCAGATTGAGGTTCTGCCGGCCGAAGCCGACCAGACCGTGGAAGGAGAGCGCGGCGGCCACCGCGGCGCAGCAGAAGAGGAGCACATAGGAAGCGGTGCCGTACACCGCCTCCTTCCTTCTGCGGCGCTCCTCGCTGCGCTCCCAGGAGTCGTCGCCGGTGGTGTTGTCACCGGCCCGCTTGCCGCGAGCGAGCACTACCAGAGCCACGACGACCCCCACGATCATCACGCCGCCCGGAAGCAGCCAGTCAAGCGATATGTCGGTCAGTCGCATGCGGTGTCCCTTGCATCGCGTAGGGCGTATCGGCCGCCATACTGCTCCAGCCGCGCGGGACGGCAGGGGGTTTCGTGACAAGAGGACGCCAACGGAGTCCGAAGGGGGTCGGATAGGGGGTTTTCGATCGAACTTCCGTTCGCTGTAAGCGAGTTGGGTTCGACAGGCTGTCACCCGGACGGGTGGCATGGAGTCAGGATGCGGCGCTGAGCTTCCGCACGCGGTCGGCGTCGCAGGTGCGCGGACAGGTGACGCAGGTGTCCTCGGGGCGCACGGTGTAGAAGAGACAGCAGCTCGCCCGGTCGCGGGTCGGCAGCCGTCGCCCCTCGGGTCCGGTCAACTCCCGGAACGCGGGCGTGCCCACATACGGCTTCTCGGTGCCGGGGAGCAGCGCGTCGAGCTCGGCCATCGCGCGCGGCTCCTCGTCGAGCAGCGCGCCGACGTACCAGAGCCCTTCGACGATCTCGTCCGTCGCCATGCCCCACAGCGCCCGCCGGCCGCGCCGCATGCGCGGTCCGAATCCGTCGAGCACCGGAGCCAGGTGCTCGGCCACCGCGGTCCGCACCTCGGCCCGCAGCGCCTCCTCGTCCCGTACGACACGGGCGCCGGGCAGCGCGGCGGCCGGGTCGCCGGGCAGACAGGCGAACTCCCGCACCCGTACGGTCATCCGGCCCAGCGTCCGCTGGAACGCCACGTCGGCGACCGGGATCCGCGGCACGCGGCGGTGCAGGAACCACGGCACCGTCACCAGGAGGCAGGCGGGCCAGGCGTAGCGGTGGAAGCCGAAGGAGGCGATGACATCCGCGCGGGCCCGGTGTCCGTAGTCCCGTTCGACCTGGGCGTCGTCCCAGGCCAGGAAGGTGTCCAGGGCCGCGCCACCGGCCGCGAGATCCGCCGCGCCGACCCAGCCCGGGCCTTCGGGTGCCGGCTCCGCCTCGGCCAGCTCCCTGATCCCGAGCGCCGGGAACACCTCGGCGAGACGGGCGTACGAGTCCGCGACGGGGCTCGGCAGCGGGCGCGGCAGCAGGGCGGAGACGGTCATACGGGACCACCGAATCACGATCGTTGACAGGTAAGCCTTACCTTAGCGGATGGGTGCGGTGTTTGAACTCGCGCTTTGTCCGCCTATGGTCTGTGTGGGGCAGGCGGATCCGTGGGAGGCCGGGGTGGAGCAGGGCAGAGTGCGCGCGGCGGCGGTACCTCCGTCCGAGGCACCCCGCGTCCCCGGTCAGGCCACGGGCGAGGCGAGGGGCGAGCACACCCACGGCGGAGCGGGCGTCCCGCGCGGCGTCCACCGCCACTCGGTGCGCGGCCAGATCCTGGCCGCACTGCGCACCGCCCTGGTCGACGGCGAGCTGGTGCCCGGCGAGGTGTACTCGGCGCCCGCGCTCGGCGAACGGTTCGGGGTGTCGGCGACCCCGGTGCGCGAGGCGATGCAGCAGCTCAGCATCGAGGGGGCCGTCGAGGTCGTGCCCAACCGGGGCTTCCGGGTCACCGAACGCAGCGCCCGCGAGCTCGCGGAGCTCGCCGAGGTGCGGGCCATGATCGAGGTGCCGGTGATGCTGCGCCTGGCACGCAGTGTCCCCGCCTGCCGCTGGGCCGAGCTGCGCCCGCTCGCCGACGCCACCACCGAGGCCGCCGCCACCGGCGACCGGGCGGGCTACGCGGAGTGCGACCGCGCCTTCCACCGCGCGGTCCTGGCCCTCGCGGGCAATGCGCAACTGGTCCAGGTGGCCGACGACCTGCACCGGCGCGCACAGTGGCCGCTGGCCGCCGCCCCCGTCGCCCGTCGCGCCGACCTGGTGGCCGACGCGGCCGAACACCTGGCCCTCCTGGACGCCCTGTGCGCGCAGAACCTCCCGGTCGTCCAGTCACTCGTACGGGAGCACTTCACCGGCTCCGCGCTCTGAGAAGCCGCGCGCCACCCGGTCCGCACCTCGGGCCCCACGCCCCGCGAACGCCTCCAACTGCCGCGCCCCAGGCGGCACATGGAGCGGCACCTGGAGCGGCACGCCGCGGACGGTCACCGCCCCGGCTGACACGCCGTCATGTCGCGGGGGACGGCGGAGGCACCGTCCCCAGGGGGGTCTTCAACCAGGTGGGCGCACCCAACAGCCGTACGAGGCGGGCCGCCTCCGTACGCAGCCGGGTCGAGACCGGTTCCTCCTCGGTGTCGGCGAGCGCGACGAGCGCGGGCGCCGTGCCGATGAGGTAACCGAGCTCCTCACGGATCCGCAGGGACTCGGTGAAACCGTGCCGCGCCTGCGTCAACTCCCCTTCGCGCAGGGCGAGTCCGGCCAGATGGCGCCAGGTGAAGGACAGCAGCAGCCTGTCGCCGTGGGCGGTGGCGCCCTCATGGGCGCGGCGGTAGGCGGCGTGGGCGGCCTGGGGCGCGTCGGCCACGTTCTCGGCGAACAGGCCCCGCCGGAAGTCGAGCAGCGCGCGGCCGGGTCCCTCCGGGGCGATCAGGGCGGCCGCCCGGCCGAAGGCCGAACGGGCCTCGTCCGCGCGGTCGCGCACCCCGAACAGCGTGGCGGCGTACGCGAGATGGCCGCGCTCGCAGGCTGCGGCGCCGCGCTCCTCGTCGCTGCGGGCGACGGCCTCGGCGCCGCGCAGCGCCTCGTCCGCCTCCGCCCAGCCCGACTCGGTGTACACACAGCGCTCGGTCAGCAGGGCGGTGCGCTGGAGAGCGCCGGCCGGCGCCCCCGCATGGGGTTCGAGCAGGGCGGCCGCGTCCGTCCAGCAGCCGCGCGAGCGCAGCCGCCACACCGCGGTCTGGAGCGGATCCCCATCATCTGCAGTCGTTCCGGAACCAGACATGGCGGTGTGCGCCACGTTGCCCTCCCCGAGCGCGCCATCGAGCCGATGAGTCGTTTCCGAATCTCAGCATGGATTGGCACGCCGGGCCAAGGGGGGTGCGTGAATGAGTTCACAATCGTCCGGCACCGGCCGGAACCGACCGTCAGCTCATCCGGAGCGCCAGGAAGAAGTCCAGCTTGTCCTCGAGGCGGGACAGGTCACGGGCCGTCAACTGCTCGATCCTGCCCACCCGGTAGCGCAATGTGTTGACGTGCAGGTGCAGCCGTGTGGCGCACCGCGTCCACGAGCCGTCGCAGTCCAGGAAGGCCTCCAGGGTCGGGATGAGCTCGGCCCGGTGGCGCCGGTCGTAGTCGCGCAGCGGGTCCAGGAGGCGCGCCGTGAAGGCACGCCGCACGTCGTCCGGCACGAACGGGAGCAGCAGCACGTGCGAGGCCAGCTCGTGGTGGCCGGCCGCGCACACCCGGCCCGGACGGGCCGCGGCCACCCGGCGGGCGTGCCGGGCCTCCTCCAGGGCGCCGCGCAGGCCCTCGGCGGAGTGCACCGCCGCGCTGACACCCAGGGTCAGCCGGCCGTCGTCGGCGAGGCCCGCCGAGAGCGGCGCGCGCACGGCGTTCAGGAGCGCGTCGGCGTGCAGGCCGCCCTCGGCGCCCTCGGGCGTGACCGGCGGCAGCGGTACGAGCGCGATCGCCTCGTCGCCCGCGTGGGCCACGGCGATCCGGTCGGAGGACTCGGCGCCGACGACCGCGGGGTCGACCAGGATCTCCTCCAGGAGCGACTGCGCGACCGGGCCGCCCGCGATCTCCGCGCCCGCATCGCGCTCCCAGTCCACCCGGGCCACCACGACCTGCCAGTGCGGCGCCGTGCCGAGGCCGGGCAGCAGCACGGGGGCCGCGACCCTGAGGCGGGCCGCGATCTCGGCGGGCGCGGCGCCGGTCTGCACCAGCTCCAGGACCTCCTGGGCGAGCCGGCGGCGCACCGTGCGGGCCGCGTCGCGCCGGTCGCGCTCCACCGCGATCAGCTGGGTGACGCCCTGGAGGAGGTCGAGCCGGGCGGCCGGCCAGTCGCTCGCGTCCGCCTCGACGGCCAGCAGCCAGTCCGAAAGCACGCTCTCGCGCACGTCGCGTGCGGCGGGGGCGGCGCCGCGCCCGTTGTTGCGGATCGGGAAGAGCGAGTACATCACCCCGTCGACGGTGGCCCGGTGCGGGCCCCGGCGGCCGGTGCGGGTGGCGCCCAGGTGCTCGGCGGCGAGGGTGGTGCCGAGGGCCGGGGCCAGCGGGTCGCCCACGCCCGCGATCTGGCGGCCGGTGGGAGAAAGCACCCAGGCCCGCAGATCGAGGTCGGAGCCGAGCAGGTCGAGGACGACCTCGGGGCCGCCGCCCGCCGGGCCCGACGTCATGAGCCTGCGATGGCGGTCCACGACGGCCGCGAGATCGCCCGCGCGCTCGCCCGAGACCTGGCGTACGACGTGCTCGGTGATGGTTGCGAACGCGACCGACTCATTGACCGCGAAGAGCGGCAGCCGATGGCGAGAACAAGCCAAAACAAGATCATCCGGAATCGCGCCGAGCTCGGCCTCCCCGGCCGCCAGGCCCGCCACGCCGGCACCCGCGAGGATGCGTACGAATGGCTCGGAATCTCCGGCGTCCCGGCGCCAGGCGAGACCGGTAAGGACCAGCTCGCCACCGGTGAGGTAGCGGCTGGGATCCCGCAGGTCAGTGGTCATGACGCCCCGCACCGTGCGGTCCAGCTCGTCCTCGCCGCCGAGCAGCCGCAGCCCCAGCGCGTCGGTTTCCATCAGTGCGCGCAGCCGCATCGCGTGTCGCCGCCGATCTGTCTTGATGTTGCCGTTGGAAAGCGGTGAGGTAACTGAGCACCGCCTTTCATACGAATCTACAAGACGTGAGTGGAGACCAGCCAACTCCTTCATGGTTTCGGTGACTGCACCCGAGGGATCGGGGCTTGTGTACTGATTCCACACCGCGTTAACAGCACATGAACGAATGAGATGTCGAGGGCCTGCCGTCACCGGGACCCGCGCGATTGATCCCGAATTTGAGAAGAAGAGAGCCACTCATGGACTTCCTTCGCCCCGCCGGCTGGGAGGAGGCGCTCGCCGCAAAGGCAGAGCACCCCACCGCTGTGCCCATTGCGGGTGGCACCGACGTGATGGTCGAGATCAACTTTGACCACCGCCGGCCCGAGTACCTGCTGGACCTCAACCGCATCGGCGAGTTGGCCCAGTGGGAGATCGGTGAGGAGAGTGTCCGGCTCGGCCCCTCCGTCCCGTACACGAAGATCATGGAGAACCTGCGGGCCGAGCTGCCGGGCCTCGCGCTCGCCTCGCACACCGTCGCCTCCCCGCAGATCCGTAACCGTGGCGGTGTCGGCGGCAACCTCGGCTGTGCCTCCCCGGCCGGTGACGCCCACCCGGCGCTGCTGTCCTCCGGCGCCGACGTCGAGGTCGAGTCGCAGGCGCGCGGCGTCCGGCTGATCCCGATCGACGAGTTCTACAAGGGCGTCAAGCGCAACGCCCTGGAGGCGGACGAGCTGATCAAGGCCGTCCACATCCCCAAGGCGGACGGCCCCCAGCAGTTCTCCAAGGTGGGCACCCGCAACGCGATGGTCATCGCGGTCTGCGCGTTCGGCCTCGCCCTGCACCCCGAGACCCGCACGGTCCGTACCGGCATCGGCTCGGCGGCCCCGACCCCCGTTCGGGCGAAGGCGGCCGAGGAATTCCTGAACGCGGCGCTCGAAGAGGGCGGCTTCTGGGACAACGGAAAGATCATCACCCCGTCGATCGCGAAGCAGTTCGCGCAGCTCGCATCGGGCGCCTGCAACCCGATCGACGACGTCCGCGGCACCGCGAACTACCGTCGCCACGCCGTCGGCGTCATGGCCCGTCGCACGCTGATGTGGACCTGGGAGTCCTACCGCGGCAACGGCCGCACCCTTGAAGGAGCTGCATAACCATGCGCGTGAATTTCACGGTCAATGGCCGTAAGCAGGAGGCCGACGACGTGTGGGAGGGCGAGAGCCTTCTGTACGTCCTGCGCGAGCGCATGGGGCTTCCGGGTTCGAAGAACGCCTGCGAGCAGGGCGAGTGCGGCTCCTGCACGGTCCGCCTCGACGGTGTTCCGGTCTGTTCCTGTCTGGTCGCGGCCGGTCAGGTCGAGGGCCGCGAGGTCGTCACCGTGGAGGGTCTGGCCGACTACGCCGCCCACCGCACCGACGCCCACCCCGGCGGCGGCTGCGCCTCCGGCGCCTGCGGCACGTCCGTCGACGCCGCCAAGCGCTGGACGGCGCATGGATCCGACAGCGGGCTCCGCCCGCGGGCCCAGGACGGGCAGACGGGAGAGGCGGGCGGGCTCTCCCCGATCCAGCAGGCCTTCATCGACGCCGGCGCCGTGCAGTGCGGTTTCTGCACCCCGGGGCTCCTGGTCGCCGCCGACGAGCTCCTGGAGCGCAACTCCGAGCCGTCCGACGCGGACATCCGCGAGGCGCTCTCGGGCAACCTGTGCCGCTGCACCGGTTACGAGAAGATCCTCGACGCGGTCCGCCTGGCGGCCGCCCGTCAGGAAGAGACGGTCTGACCATGGCGCAGAACACCCGCACCACTCCGGCCGGTACGCCCACCAACGTCACCCAGAACCACACCAAGGGCGGCATCGGCGAGTCGACGCTGCGCCCGGACGGCACCCTCAAGGTGACCGGCGAGTTCGCGTACTCCTCGGACATGTGGCACGAGGACATGCTGTGGGGCCAGACGCTGCGCTCCACCGTGGCCCACGCCCTCATCGAGAACATCGACATCTCCGAGGCCGTCGCGATGCCCGGCGTCTACGCCGTGCTCACCTACGACGACCTGCCGGCCAAGATGAAGAACTACGGCCTCGAAATCCAGGACACCCCCGTCCTGGCCAACGGCCGGGTCCGTCACCACGGTGAACCGGTCGCCCTCGTGGCCGCCGACCACCCCGAGACCGCCCGCCGCGCGGCCGCCAAGATCAAGATCGACTACAAGGAGCTGCCGCTCGTCACGGACGAGGCCTCGGCCATCGCCCCGGACGCGCCGCTGATCCACGAGGGCCGCGACGACCACCACGCGGGTCACGTCCCGCACCCCAACATCGTGCACCGCCAGCCGATCATCCGCGGCAACGCGGACGAGGCCGCCAAGCGCGCCGACGTGATCGTCAAGGGCGAGTACACCTTCGGCATGCAGGACCAGGCCTTCCTCGGCCCCGAGTCCGGTCTCGCGGTGCCCGCCGAGGACGGCGGCGTCGACCTGTACGTCGCCACCCAGTGGCTGCACTCCGACCTCCAGCAGATCGCCCCGGTCCTCGGCCTGCCGCCGGAGAAGGTCCGCATGACGCTCTCCGGCGTCGGCGGCGCCTTCGGTGGCCGCGAGGACATCTCGATGCAGATCCACGCCTGCCTCCTGGCGCTGCGCACGGGCAAGCCGGTCAAGATCGTCTACAACCGGTTCGAGTCCTTCTTCGGCCATGTGCACCGCCACCCGGCGAAGCTGTACTACGAGCACGGCGCCACCAAGGACGGCAAGATCACGCACATGAAGTGCAAGATCGTCCTGGACGGCGGCGCCTACGCCTCGGCCTCCCCGGCCGTCGTCGGCAACGCCTCCTCGCTCTCCGTCGGCCCGTACGTCATCGACGACGTCGACATCGAGGCGATCGCGCTCTACTCGAACAACCCGCCCTGCGGCGCGATGCGCGGCTTCGGCGCGGTCCAGGCCTGCTTCGCCTACGAGGCCCAGATGGACAAGCTCGCGGCGAAGCTGGGCATGGACCCGGTCGAGTTCCGCCAGCTCAATGCCATGGAACAGGGCACGATCATGCCGACCGGCCAGGTCGTGGACTCGCCGGCCCCGGTCGCCGAGCTCCTGCGCCGGGTCAAGGCACGCCCGATGCCGCCCGAGCAGCAGTGGCTCGCGGCCGGCGAGGCGGCGGACGTCCGCGCCCTGCCCGGCGGTCTGTCCAACACCACGCACGGCGAGGGCGTCGTACGCGGCGTCGGCTATGCGGTGGGCATCAAGAACGTCGGCTTCTCCGAGGGCTTCGACGACTACTCGACCGCCCGGGTACGCCTTGAGGTCATCAACGGCGAGGCCGTCGCGATGGTCCACACGGCCATGGCGGAGGTCGGCCAGGGCGGCGTCACCGTGCACGCCCAGATCGCCCGTACGGAGCTGGGTGTCGCGCAGGTGACCATCCACCCGGCCGACACGCAGGTCGGCTCCGCCGGTTCCACCTCCGCCTCCCGGCAGACGTACATGACCGGTGGCGCCGTGAAGAACACCTGCGAGGCCGTCCGCGCCAAGGCGCTGGAGATCGGCCGCCGCAAGTTCGGCTCCTACCACCCCGCGTGGGCCACCGCCGAGCTGCTGCTCGAAGGCGGCAAGGTCGTCACCGACGGCGGTGAGGTCCTGGCGGATCTGGCGGACGTCCTGGAGGGCGAGGAGATCGACGTGGAGCTGGAGTTCCGGCACCGCCCGACCCACGCCTTCGACCTCGTCACCGGCCAGGGCAACGGCCACGTCCAGTACACCTTCGCCGCGCACCGCGCGGTGGTCGAGGTGGACACCGAGCTCGGCCTCGTCAAGGTCGTCGAGCTGGCCACCGCCCAGGACGTCGGCAAGGCGCTCAACATGCTCTCCGTCGTCGGCCAGATCCAGGGTGGCACCACCCAGGGCCTCGGCGTCGCGGTGATGGAAGAGATCATCGTGGACCCGAAGACCGCGAAGGTGCGCAACCCCTCCTTCACGGACTACCTGATCCCGACGATCCTGGACACCCCGACCATCCCGGTCGACGTCCTGGAGCTCGCCGACCCGAACGCGCCGTACGGTCTGCGCGGTCTCGGCGAGGCCCCGACCCTCTCCTCCACCCCGGCCGTCCTCGCGGCGATCCGGAACGCGACGGGTCTTGAGCTCAACAAGACCCCGGTCCGCCCCGAGCACCTCACGGGAACGTGATCCCTCCGGGGGCCAGGGGGTAAGGGACGTTCCCTCCGGGGGCTCGCGTCCCCCGGGCCCCCTCCTCAAAGCCCTCCGGGCGGTGCGTGCCTCCCAGGAACGTCACACTTCCGAAGCCCGCGCCGCCCGGAGCACACCAGTACCGCACCGCTCGCGGTCCTCGCAGTACCAGCACCACCCGCAGCACCAGCACCACCAGCGTGACCGAGTCACACCAGCAACACCCGTAGCCATCTGCACTGCGGTACCGCGGTCGGTACCCCCGCAGCAGCAGACACCGTTCGTCTCGGGCCGTCCCCCGGGTCGTGCAGCCCACGCACCATCCCAAATCCCGCAGCTTGTCTGACCTGAGGATTCAAGTCTTATGCGGGTGCCCCTGTGAACCTTGGGAGTAGGCACCATGACCCAGCAGTCCCTGGAGCCGAAGACCACCGCCGAGGACGCGGGCTCCGGCTCCCGTCCCCCCGCCGGCAGGTCTTGGCTCGACCGGTACTTCCACATATCCGAGAGAGGATCCACGCTCGCGCAGGAAGTGCGCGGCGGCATCACCACCTTCATGGCGATGTGTTACATCCTCCTGCTCAACCCCCTGATCCTCTCGACGCCCGACGTCGACAAGCACACGCTGGGCCACGCGGGCCTGGTGACCGCCACCGCTCTCGCGGCCGCGGCCAGCACCCTGCTGATGGGCTTCATCGGAAAGGTCCCGCTCGCACTCGCCGCCGGACTGAACGTCTCCGCGGCCCTGACCACCCAGGTGGTCCCCAACATGACCTGGCCGCAGGCCATGGGCATGTGCGTCATGTACGGCGTCGTCATCATGCTGCTGGTCGTCACCGGCCTCCGCGAGATGATCATGAACGCCATCCCGCTGGCGCTCAAGCACGCCATCACCATGGGCATCGGCATGTTCGTCGCCCTGCTCGGCCTGGTGAAGGCGGGCTTCGTCGGCAAGGGCCCCGAGCACGGCCCGCCGGTCACCCTCGGCGCCACCGGTCAACTGGTCGGCTGGCCCGTCCTGTTCTTCGCGCTCACCCTGCTCCTGATCTTCGCGCTCCAGGCCCGCAAGGTCCCCGGTGCGATCCTGATCGGCATCGTCACCGGCAGTGTCGTGTCCTTCGTGGCCACCAAGGTCGGCGGCCTGACCGACGCGGACTGGGGCGGCACCGCCCCGGGCCTGAGCGGCAGCGCGGTCTCCACACCCGACTTCGGCCTCTTCGGCCACGTCGAGTTCGGCGGCTGGGGCTCCATCGGCGCCATCAGCGTCACCATGATCGTCTTCACTCTGGTGCTGGCCGGCTTCTTCGACGCGATGGCCACCATCATCGGCGTCGGCCAGGAGGCCAAGCTCGCCGACGAACAGGGCCGCATGCCGGGTCTGTCCAAGGCGCTGTTCATCGACGGTGCGGGCGGCGCGATCGGCGGCGTCGCGGGCGCCTCGGGCCAGACCGTGTTCATCGAGTCGGCCTCCGGCGCCGGCGAGGGCGCCCGTAGCGGCCTCTCCTCCGTCGTCACCGGCCTCTTCTTCGCGGCCTGCCTCTTCTTCACCCCGGTCACCCAGCTGGTCCCCGCGCAGGTCGCCTCCGCGGCCCTCGTGGTCATCGGCTCGATGATGATGAGCGCCGCCAAGCACGTGGACTGGAGCGACCGGTCGGTCTCCATCCCGGTGTTCCTCACCGTCGCGCTGATGCCGTTCACGTACAACATCACCGCCGGTGTCGGCGCGGGCGTCATCGCCTACACGGTGATCAAGGCAGCACAGGGCAAGTGGCGCGAGATCGGCGGGTTCATGTGGGCCCTCACGGCCGTCTTCACGATCTACTTCGCCCTCCATCCCATCGAGAACTGGCTCGGCGTCAAGTAGCGGCCGCGCCGCCGACGCCCTCCGCACATCGCTAAGGAGACCGAACATGCTGGACATCGCCGAAGAGCTCAACCGGTGGGTCGAGCAGGGACGCGAGTTCGCCGTGGCCACCGTGGTGGCCGTCGGCGGCAGCGCGCCCCGGCAGCCGGGCGCCGCCCTCGCCGTCGACACCGACGGCACGGCGATCGGCTCGGTCTCCGGCGGATGTGTGGAGGGCGCGGTCTACGAACTGTGCCAACAGTCGCTCGACGACGGCGAGACCGTCCTTGAACGCTTCGGATACAGCGACGAGGACGCCTTCGCGGTAGGTCTGACCTGCGGCGGCGTCATCGACATACTCATCACCCCGGTCCGGGCGACCTCGCCCGCACGTCCCGTGTTCGCCGCCGCCCTCGCCGCCGCGGCGCGGGGCGAGGCCGCCGCGGTCGCACGGATCACCGACGGTCCTGCCGACCTCATGGGCCGCGCCCTGCTCGTCCACCCGGACGGCCGGTACGAGGGTGTGCTCGGCGGGCACCCCGAACTGGACCGCGCCGTGGCCGACGAGGCCGCCGCCCTGCTCGACGCGGGCCGCACCGCCACGCTCTCCCTCGGCGCCGACGGCCGCCTGTGCGGGCAGCCGCTCACCGTCCTGGTCGAATCGAGCGTCCCGGCCCCCCGGATGATCGTGTTCGGCGCCATCGACTTCGCCGCCGCCTTGGTCAGGGTCGGCAAATTCCTCAACTACCACGTCACCGTGTGCGATGCCCGGCCCGTCTTCGCGACGAAGACCCGCTTCCCCGAGGCGGACGAGATCGTCGTGGAGTGGCCCCACACGTACCTGGAGCGCACCCACACCGACGCGCGCACGGTGCTGTGCGTCCTGACCCACGACGCCAAGTTCGACATCCCGCTTCTGGAGGCCGCGCTGAAACTGCCGGTCGCCTACATCGGCGCCATGGGCTCGCGCCGCACCCACCTCGACCGCAACAAGCGGCTGCGCGACGTGGGCGTCACCGAACTCGAACTGAACCGGCTGCGCTCCCCGATCGGCCTCGACCTCGGCGCCCGTACGCCCGAGGAGACCGCCCTGTCCATCGCCGCGGAGATCGTCGCGAGCCGGCGCGGCGGCAGCGGAGCCTCCCTGACCGGCGCCCACACCCCGATCCACCACGACGGCTCGGACGCGCCGGGACGCCGCATCGGCTCGGTCGCCTGAACCCGGGCCCGCACGCACCCGGGGCGACGGGTCAGCCGTCGCGGGTCAGTTCGTCGCCCAGTTCCGTACGGGCATACAGCACCACCCGCCCCGCCCGCGCGCGACTGACGAGGCCCGTGCGGTGCAGGACCGCGAGATGGTGGGAGACCGCGCTCGCCGTGACCCCCAGACGCCGCGCGAGCCCCGTCGTCGACGCGGGGCCCGAGAGCGCGGTCAGCAGCGCGGACTTCGGACCGCCCACCAGCGCGGCCAGCGCGCCCGCCGGCCGGGGCGGCCGGGTCTCCCACAACGTGGCCACCCCTCGCGCCGGGTAGGCGATCGTGGGCCGCTCCTCCGCGCCGACCGGGCTGATCGTGTGCTGCGCGAACAGTGTCGGTACGAGCCAGAATCCGCGCCCGTCGACGCCCGCCGCCATGTGCAGGTCCCGGTGCACGAACAGGGTCAGCCGCCCGTTGTCCCACGTGGCCGACGGGTCGAGCGAGGTGAGCAGCGCCGCCGCGCCGTCCCGGGCGAGCAGTTGCGCCCGGTGCACCATGTCCGCCTCCAGGACCGCTCGCATCCGCGACCAGTGCGGCGCGATCGCCAGCTCCCAGTACGCCTCCACCACATCCGCGACGGCCGCCGTCAACTTTCTTGGATCTGCGGCCAGTTGGGAGAGCCGGGGCGGCAGTGGACGGTTCGCGTACGCGGCCCGTACATCGGCGAGCGCCTTGTCCGGGGCGGTGGTGCGCAGGCGGCGCAGCTCGTCCGCGACGTCCGGCAGCGGCGAGTCGGGGCGCGGCGTGATGAAGTCGGGGATCCAGCCGCTGCCGTCGACGGTGAGTTCGCCGAGCAGTTCCGTGTCCGGGCCGCCTTCGCGCGCCAGCGCCTCACGGGTACGCCGGATCCACGGAAGGTGCAGCGCGTACTTGTCCGGCCGGCGCAGCGCCCACAGGCTTGTCGCGGTCTCCAGCAGCGGTGAGCAGGCGAAACGCATGTCGGCGAGATCGTCGACGCCGAGGATGTAGCTGAGCATTGAGGCAGAGCCTAAATCTCTGTGCCCCGCCCGTACAACGCAGTTGAGTGGAGGCCATGTCCTCCACCCCCACGCGGGCGGCAGCACTGCTGCCGTCTCGCGGTCCGCTGCGCGCCTACGCCGTCACCACCCTCATCGACTGGATCGGCAACGGCCTCTTCCACACCGGCGCCATCATCTACTTCACCCGGGTCGTCGGGCTCGGCGCGGCCCAGGTCGGACTCGGGCTCACGGTGGCCGCGCTGCTCGGCCCCGCCATGTCCGTCCCGGCCGGCCGGCTCGGCGACCGGCTCGGCCACCGCCGGACATACCTGGCGACGATCCTCGTCCGCGCGGTGGCCTTCGCCGGGTATCTCGCGGTCGGTTCCTTCGCCGGCTTCCTTGCGGTGGTGTGCCTGATCTCGCTGGCCGAGAGCGCTTCCAGACCGGTCAAGAACGCCTACCTCGTCCAGCTGGCCGATCCCACAGCGCTGGTCGCGGCAAGCGCGTACAGCAGGGTCATGCTCAACATCGGCTTCTCGCTCGGCAGCCTCGGTGCGGGCGCGGCGCTCGCCCTCGACTCCCGTGCCGGATACGCGGCGCTGGTCATCGGCAACTGCCTCTCCTACGTGCTCGTCGCGGGGATCGTGCTGCGCATGCCCGAGGGGAACAGGACCGGGGCAGCCGCGACCGTACCGGGACCCAAGCGGCGCGGCGCCCTGCGCGACGGGCGCTTCCTGCTCCTGGCCGCGCTCTCCGGGCTCCTCTACGTCAACGCCGAAGTCGTCACCATCGGTCTGCCGCTGTGGATTTCGCAGCGCACCGAGGCGCCCCGCTGGTCGATCGCCGCGCTCATGCTTCTCAACACCGCGCTGGCGATCCTGCTTCAGGTGCGCGCGGCGCGCGGCAGCGACACCGTGCCCGGGGCCGCCGTGGCCGGCCGGCGCGCGGGGGTGGTGCTGCTCGCCGCCTGCGCCGTGACGGCGACGACGGCCGGGCTCCCCGGGGCGTGGGGCGTCGCGGTGCTCGCCGTCGGCGTGGCTCTGCTCACGGCGGGTGAACTGCTGGCGTCGGCCTCCGGCTGGGGCATCTCGTACGGGCTCGCCGCGGCGGAGCGTCAGGGCGAGTACCTGGGTGCCTGGGGCCTCGCCTCCGACCTGGCCCGTGCGGGCGGGCCGCTGCTCGTCGCGGTCCTGGTCACGCACGGCGGCGGCGCGGGTTGGCTGGCGCTCGGCGCCCTGTTCCTGACGGCGGGCACGGTCACGGTGCCGGTGGCGACCCGAAAGCCCCGGGCGCCGCGCCCGGCTGCGACGCGGAAAATGGCCCGCTGAGCTGCGGGGCCGCTGAGCCGCGGGGCCGGGCCCGAGCCGCGCCCCGTGCTCCGGTCCACCCCGGCCGCGGCGACCTCCGAGCGGCGGCGCTGCCCGAGCGGCCCGCCTCCTCCGAGCGGCGGCGCTACCGAGCGACCCGCCTCCTCCGAGCGGCGGCGCTACCGAGCGACCCGCCTCCTCCGAGCGGCGGCACTGCCGAGCGGCCCGCCTCCTCCCAGCGCCCGCCTCCTCCCAGCGCCCGCGTCCTCCCAGCGCCCGCCTCCTCCCAGCGCCTGCACCCCCGAGCGGCCCGCGTCCTCCCGGCGCCTGCACCCCCGAGCGGCCCGCGTCCTCCCGGCGCCTGCACCCCCGAGCGGCCCGCGTCCTCCCGGCGCCCGCACCCCCGAGCGGCCCGCGTCCTCCCGGCGCCCTCACCTCGTCCCGCCCCACCCCACTCCAGCCGGTATAGGAGTGACGCCCCGTTATGGGCGGGTTAGGGTCGCCGCATGAGCGAGCTGCAGTTCCGCGACGTGCCCGAGTCCGACGTCGACCGCGCCCTGGAACTGTGGTGGCTCGTCTATCACGACCGGCCCGACGAGCCGGAGAAGCGTGCCTACCACCGCGCGATGGTGCTGGGCTGCGACCGCATCGGCGCCTACGACGGTGACGCGCTCGTCGGCTTCCTCGTGGCCCACCGCTTCACCCTGTCCGTACCCGGTGGTGAACTCCCGTGTCCCGGGCTCACGTTCGTCTCCGTCGCCCCCACCCACCGCCGCCGCGGCGTGCTGTCCGGCATGATCGCCGAGGTGTTCCGGCGTTGCGCCGAGCACGGCCGTCCCATCGCCGCGCTGTGGGCGACCGAAGCCGCCATCTACGGCCGCTTCGGCTTCGGCGCCGGCACCTACGGCACCTCCGTCGAGATCGACTCGACCCGTCCGCTCGCCCTGCGCGTCGACCCCGACCCGCGCGCACTGCGCCTGATCGACCCGGATGACGCGCCCGCCGAGCTCGGTCCCTGCTACGAGGCGACCCGCGGCCGCCGGGCCGGGCGCATCGCACGCGACGCAGCCCGCTGGCGCGGCGAGTGGCTGCCCGAGACCGACGAGGACGACGAGGAGCTGGGCCCGCCCCGCGTCGTCGGCCTCGGCGCCACCGGCGAACCGCTCGCCGGGTACGCCGTCTACCGCACCCGGCGCGAGGACGACCCCGCCAAGCCCGGCACGGTCCAGGTCGCCGAGCTGGTGGCCGGCTCCCCGGCGGGCGAGGCCGCGCTCTGGAACTACCTGGCGGGCATCGACCTGACCGGCACCGTCCGCGCCTGGGGCCTGGCCCCCGACGACCCGCTGCTGCTCTTCGCCACCGACCGCGACCAGGTCAGGGTCACCGCCCAGTTCCCGGCGCTGTGGATCCGCCTGGTGGACGTGGCAGCCGCGCTCACCGCCCGGTCCTGGGCCGCCGAGGTCTTCCTCGTTCTGGAGGTCCGCGACGACCGCGTCCCGGCCAACGCAGGACGCTTCCGCCTGACCGCGTCCCCGCACGGCTGCACCTACGAGCCGACTCCGGCCGCGCCCGACCTCACCTTCGACGTGCGCGACCTGGCCGCCTGCTACCTCGGCGGCAGCGAGGTGCGCCGCCTGGTCCGCGCCGGTCTGGTGACCGAGCACACTCCGGACGCCGCGGCGGCCCTGGACGCGGCGCTGCGCACCGGGGAACTGCCGCACACCGTCGACGAGTTCTGACCGCCGCAAGCCGCAAGCCGCAAGCCGCAAGCCGCAAGCCGCAAGCCGCAAGCCGCAAGCCGCAAGCCGCAAGCCGCAAGCCGCAAGCCGCACGCCGCACGCCGCACGGCACCGCGCCCGCCCGGCCGTGACGGGCCTTCGGCGAGCAGTACCGGCCCCGGCGTGACAAGGCTCTCGTACGGGGGCGGCGCGGGCCGGGACCAAGGTCCATCGGCGAACTGCCTGCTCGGGGAGGGAACCGCAAACGCCTTTGGCGGGGTCTTTGCCTGCGCGTTAGGGACCAAAGTCCCGGCGCGCGGTCGCTGCGCCGAACACCTCGCACGACTGAGGCCACGTCAACCCTTGTACTGTGCACGGGGGTTGCCGGAATGGGGTATTACCCGTCCATACCCGGCTCGGGAATTCACATTTCGGGAATCGAGCGCGATCGTGCGATCGTGGCCAACTGGTGAAGCTCCGCTGCCGAACCGGCACGTATTGAGGGGATGGGGAAACCATGGCGCGACTGACTGCCCACACACGCCGCATCGTGATGGCCGCGGCCGCGGCCGTCGTCATGACGGGCGGCGTCGCCGCCGCGGTGTTCCTCGGCAGCGACACCTCCGCCGACGGCCCCGGCCCGGCGCTCGCGCACTCCTCGGTCACCCACGCGTCCGACGACAAGCCCGGCGGCAAGCCGTCGCACCCC
Source organism: Streptomyces sp. NPDC048416 (assembly GCF_043200435.1). Classification (NCBI taxonomy): domain Bacteria; kingdom Bacillati; phylum Actinomycetota; class Actinomycetes; order Kitasatosporales; family Streptomycetaceae; genus Streptomyces; species Streptomyces sp. NPDC048416. The sequence goes on along the minus strand of NZ_JBICXU010000026.1, from coordinate 30,463 downwards.
GTCGGCGACGACAGCGCGCCGGACGGCTCGGACGGCTCACGCGACGCCACGGGACCCGCCGCCCCAGCCGGGGTCACGGGGATATCGGAGACGATCGACCACGCCACCGAGAGCGGCGGGAAGTCCGTCTCGATCACCATCGACGACGGGCCGAGCCCCGTCTGGACGCCCAAGATCCTCGACGTCCTGAAGCGGTACGGCGTCAAGGCGACCTTCTGCATGATCGGCCCGCAGGCCAAGGCCAACCCCGCCATGGTCAAGCGGGTCGTCGCGGCGGGGCACCGGCTGTGCGACCACACGGTCAGCCACGACGAGGCGATGAACAAGAAGCCCGTCCCCTACCAGAGCACCGAGGTCCTGGACGCCCAGAAGATGATCGAGCAAGCGGCCGGCGGCGGCGCCAAGGTCCAGTACTTCCGTGCTCCCGGCGGCGCCTTCACGCCCGACAACCGGCACATCGCGGCCGGCCACGGCATGCGCCCGCTCGGCTGGAACGTCGACACCAAGGACTGGAAGCAGCCCGGCACCGCGACCATCGTGAACACGGTGAAGCAGGAACTCAAGAACGGTCCGATCGTGCTCTTCCACGACGGCGGCGGCGACCGCGCCCAGACGGTCGCCGCCCTCAAGGAACTGCTGCCGTGGCTCGCCCAGCAGGGGTACACCTTCAGCTTCCCGGCGGTCTGACCCGACCTTCACGGCATCGTCGCCCACAGCGCGCAGTGGTGCCCCGGTCCCGGCCGCACCGGACCCGTACGGTCCGGAGCCAGGCTCTGCACCTGTGACCGCGACCAGTGCGGAGCGCCCCCGCCGTTGGGGTCGCCGGAGCGCGCGAACCGCGTCCAGTACCCGATCATGGTGTCGGCGAGCTGGTGCTGACGCTCCGTCATCTCCCGTGGTCTGCCGCCCAGATCGAAGAGGTAGGGCAGCTCCGTGGTGTGGGTCGCGCCCAGCGGGAACGGCGGGGGAGCGGGGAGTGGCCGGGGCGGAAAGGGGTCGGTGAACTCGTAGCGCCACACGGGTCCGCGCGCCGCGAGCAGCGATCCCGTGCGCAGCGTGGGGCAGGCGTAGTTCGCGTCGCCGATGACGGAGCCGAACACCGGTCCGCCGTCCGCACCGGTCACGGGGTACGCCCCCACCACCTCGCCGGCCCGCGCCGGGTCGGGCACGAACTCCCGCGCGACCTCGGGCCAGCTCGCCGGGGTGACGGCGGTGCCCGCGGCGATGATGCCCGCCGCCCAGATGGTGCCCTCGTCGTGGTTGGCTCCGACGAGCACCGGGACGCGCGCCATCCGCCCCGACGAGAGAGCCGACGCAGGATCGCGCGGCAGCAGGCCCGCCCCGTACTCCGGCTGCGCGTCCGTGTCCTGCGCCGCCAGGAGCCTGGACACCGGCGCCCCGCGCAGACAGGCGAGTTCGTCCGCCGCCTTCGCGCAGCCCACCGCCGCCGCGAGCTTCGCCCCGGCCGATCGCGCCACCTCCGGCGCCACCGCGTACGGGGCGAACGGGCGGGCCGGGCCGCCCGCGCAGGGCCCGCTCTCCATGATCGCCCGCTGGAACAGGCCCGCCGCGGCGGGGGAGGCGAGCTGCGCGCAGACGCTGTAGCTCCCCGCGGACTGACCCGCAAGCGTCACGTTCCCCGCGTCGCCGCCGAACGCCCTGATGTTCTGCCGTACGTAGCGCAGCGCCGCCTGCTGGTCGGCGAGACCGAACGTGCCCGAGCCGGGCAGCCCCGCACGGCCGAGAAATCCGAGCGCGCCCAGCCGGTAGTCGACGGTGACCACGACCACGTCACCGCCCGTCGCCATCCGGTGCGCGTCGTAGGAGCTCCCGGCGCCGGTCGTGAACCCGCCGCCGTGCAGCCACACGATCACCGGCCTGGGGTGGCCGGCGCTCGCGTCGGACGGCGCCGTCACGTTCAGATACAGACAGTCCTCGCTGGTGCTGCCGCCCGGCACCTCACCGGCCGGCTGGGCGCACGCGGGCGAGGGCCTGGTCGCGTCACGGATCCCGGACCACGCGGCGGCCGGACGCGGCGCGGCCCAGCGCAGCGCGCCGACCGGCGGGGCGGCGTACGGGACGCCGTCGAAGATCCGGTAGCCGTCGTGGGCGGAGCCGCGCACCGCTCCCGCCCGGGTGTGCACCACCGGCGCCACCGGTGAGGCCGCCGCGGGCATCACCGGCGCGAGCGTCAGGGCCAGGGCGCCCGCGAGCGCCGCCGCGAGCCGCCGCATGTCAGCCACCGCCCATTCCGCCCTGGGCCGCGACCAGCGTGGTCCCCAGGCCCCGGACCGCCCTGCCGAGCGAGGGCGCGATGTCGTCGAGGCGGCCGGTCAACGCGTCGATTCGGCCCGCTTCGGCCCGGGCGTCGGCGCGCGGGACGACGTGCCGTGCGCCGCCCGCCGAAGCGAGCGCCAGGAGCACCGCCTCGTCCGGCCCGGCGGGCCCGTCGCCCCGCAGCAGCGCGGCGAGCCCGCCCTGGAGCGCACGTACGGCGGCCGCGTCGTGCACCGTCACCTCGCGCCGCGCCGAGCGCGCGAAGCCGGCGGCCCGCTCCCGCACCGTGACGAGGCCGAGCTCCGCGAGCCGGTCCTCCACGGCGCCCAGGGTCTCCTTGCGGTCGGCGCGCACCCACGCCTTCCAGGTGCGCCGGTGCGCCCCGGCCCGGCGCAGGACGGGATCGAGGACGGGGTCGCCCGTCGGGCGGGAATCCGCGACGGCCACCTGGCCCGCCGCGTCGACGACACGGCCGAGCCCGGCCAGCTCGGCCAGGACCGCGACGCGCAGCAGGAAGCCGGCCCGGGTGCGGTCGTACAGGGCGCCGGTGTCGGTGTCGTAGGCCACGAGGTACATCCGGCCGTACAGGGATTGCGTCATGTTCTCGACGCTAGGCAATCCGTGCCGGCCGGGGCATCCACCCGGCGGACCGATCCCCACTGGGCCCACGGGATGAGTACGGGGCCGGCTCACCCCTCGGGATGAGGACGCGGCGGCCCACGCTCGGGACGAAGGCGGCGGCTCGGCCTGGGGATGACGGCGGCTCGGCCACGGGACGAAGACGGCGGCTCGGCCCCCGGGGATGACGACGCCGGCTCGGCCCCGGGACGGGCGCGGCGGCTCAGCCTCGGCGGGGCTCGACCAGACCGTGGTCGTAGGCCGCGACCACCGCCTGGACCCGGTCGCGCAGCCGCAGCTTGCGCAGCACCGCCGACACATGGGTCTTGACCGTCGCCTCCGACAGGTGCAGCAAGCGGGCGATCTCGGCGTTGGACAGCGCCTGACCGATGAGCGTCAGCACCTCGCGTTCGCGCGGCGAAAGACCGTCGAGGGCGGCCGGCGCCGCGGGGGTGGCGGTGTGCGCGAAACGGTCCAGCATGCGCCGGGTCACGCTCGGCGCGAGCAGCGCGTCTCCGCGCGCCACCACGCGGACGGCGTCGGCGAGCTCGGCCGGCCGGATGTCCTTGAGCAGAAACCCGCTGGCCCCGGCCCGCAGCGCGGTCAGTACGTGCTCGTCGAGGTCGAAGGTGGTCACGACCAGGACCCGGGTCGCGCTGCCCGACGCGACGACGGCGCGCGTCGCGTCGATGCCGTCCATCACGGGCATCCGCACATCCATCAGGACGACGTCCGGCCTCAACTCCTCGACCAGGCGCACCGCGTGCTGCCCGTCGGCCGCCTCACCGACCACTTCGAGATCGTCACGGGCGTCGATGATCAGCCGGAAACCGCCGCGCACCAGCGCCTGGTCGTCGGCCACCACCACCCGGATCGTCACGAGCGGTACTTTATCGGCAGCACGGCGCGCACCGCGAAACCTCCGGCAGGGTCGGGCCCGGCCTCCAGGGTGCCGCCGAGCAGCGAGGCCCGTTCACGCATCCCCGCGAGCCCCCGCCCAGACCCGCCGGTCCGCCAACCACGCTCCCCGGGGCGGCCGTTGTCGCTCACCTCGATGCGTACGGACTCCTCGTCGCGGCACACCGACACCCGCACCCGGCTCGCTCCCGCGTGCCGCATCGTGTTGGTCAGGGCCTCCTGCACGATGCGGTACGCCGCAAGGGCCACGGCGGACGGCGGATCCGGTGAGCGGCCCTTCTCGCGCAGCTCGACGGTGAGCCCGGCGGAGCGCGCGTTCGCGGCCAGCTCGGCGAGGTCCCCGAGGCCGCGCGGAGGCCGCCGCGCCGCGTCGCTGCCGTCGCCGTCCTCGCCCGTCTCGGCACGCAGCAAAAGGCGCAGCTCCCCGAGCGCCGAGCGGCCGGCGCCGTCGATGGCGCGCAGCGCGTGTCTGGCCTGCTCAGGGTCGGCGTCGAACACGTCGTCGGCGGCGCTCGCCTGGATCACCATGACCGAGACGGTGTGGGCCACGACGTCGTGCACCTCGCGGGCGATCCTGGCCCGCTCCTCGGCCACCGCTCTGCGCGTCTCGGCCGCCAGCCGGTCCTGGTGCGCCCTGCGCCACTGCCCGGCGGTCCACGCGAGCGTCACGGCCAGGGCGTGGGTCACGAGCGCCAGCGTGCTCGCCGACACGTACGCGAGCGGGGCGAGCGCGAGCATCCCGAGCAGCCACCACCGTGACGTCCGCGCCGGCCGCAGGGCGGACAGCACGCACAGGGCGATCTGCGCCCCGATGAACGACCCCGTCAGGCTCAGCGGGGGAAAGAGCAGCCACATCCCGCAGCCGAGCAGCGCGCTCGCGGCGAGCACCGCGCCGGGCCGGCGCACCACCCACCGGAGCACGACGGCCTGTACGACGGCGAGCACCACGGCGGCGGCGGCCCGCCCGCCGGTGCCGGCCGCCAGGAACGCGGGCACCGCCACCGCGAGCACCAGCCCGCCCGAGCCGATCCGCAGCGCCCGGTCGGCCCTGTCCGTCCCGTTCGTCCGGTCCGCCGTGTTCGTCCGGTCCGTCGTGTCCGTCCGGTCCGGGCGGGGGATTCCACTGCCGTGCGGCGTGCGCTTGAGACCCACGCCCGCGACGCTACCAACCCGAGCCGAAGGGGGCCCGCGGCCGGCCGGTGCGGGCATCTCGCAGCGATCGGGGACGCCCCGGGAGACCGGACATATCCGGGCCAGGGCGGGGAAATCCCCCCGAAGCGCGGCGGTGCTTCCTGGCGACGCGCGCAAAATAGTACGATTTGCCGTGCCTACGCGCCGGAACCGTGCTACTGTTTCTCTCAGTTGCAGTTGTGGTTCCCAAAGACTTCAAGTGCCTCGATGGTTTTATGCCGTCGGGCGCTTTTGTATTTCCGGTGCTTTTTCCGGACGGGGCAATCATCTCAGTAACGACGGGGTCAGCACAGTGCGGGCCCCCGGGCATTGCCCCGAAGGAGATATGACATGGCTACTGGCACCGTGAAGTGGTTCAACGCGGAAAAGGGCTTCGGCTTCATTGAGCAGGAGGGTGGCGGCCCGGACGTCTTCGCCCACTACTCGAACATCGCCGCCCAGGGCTTCCGTGAGCTTCAGGAAGGCCAGAAGGTGAACTTCGACGTCACGCAGGGCCAGAAGGGCCCGCAGGCCGAGAACATCACGCCTGCCTGACGCTGAAGCGTTTTCTGCGCGCGGCTGGGGCCCGCACCTTGGGGTGCGGGCCCCAGCCCGTTGCTGTTCCACCGGGCCCGCCGTCACCCATGACGGCACTCTCGCGGCCCGCGGGACACCGGGGACCTCCCCGGGCGTCCCGCCAGCAGCGGACGAACCGCCATGGCCACGGCCCGGCGCGGATCGGCCCGCTGTCCTGATCCGGCCCGACCGTCTCTTCGAGACGGCGGATGCCCGGCATTCCGACACCGGGCGAACGAGTTCCGCGCCCCGGTGCGGCCGGATCAGAATTCGACTTCTGTTTTCGGCTCGTTCTTGCGATGTTCCGGCGGCTTCATTGCCGGGGATCCCTCGATACGTGCCATATCGAGGAAGGTTCTCCTTGAACCGTTCAGCTCGCACGAACGACCGTTACACCGCCGCCCGCAGGGGCGGCAGCAGCACCGACCGGGGGGCCCGTTTCCGCCCCCAGGGCCAGAACCGCTCCGGCGGCGGCCGCAGGCCCGCCGCGCAGCAGGGCGAGTTCGCCCTCCCCGTCACCATCACCCCGGCGCTGCCTCCCGTCGTCAACTTCGGCGACCTCGACATGCCCGCCCCCATCCTGGAACTGCTCTCCAGCCTCGGCATGAACGAGCCGTTCCCGATCCAGGCCGCCACGCTGCCGAACTCGCTGGCCGGCCGGGACGTCCTGGGCCGTGGCCGCACCGGATCCGGCAAGACCCTGGCCTTCGGCCTGGCCCTGCTCGTCCGCACCGCCGGTCGCCGCGCCGAGTCGAAGAAGCCCCTCGCTCTGGTCCTGGTCCCCACGCGTGAGCTGGCGCAGCAGGTCACCGACGCCCTCACCCCGTACGCCCGCGCCCTGAAGCTGCGCATGGCCACCGTCGTCGGCGGCATGTCGATCGGCCGGCAGGCCGGCGCGCTGCGTTCCGGCGCCGAAGTCGTCGTGGCCACCCCCGGCCGCCTCAAGGACCTCATCGAGCGCCGCGACTGCCGCCTCGACCAGGTCGCGATCACCGTGCTCGACGAGGCCGACCAGATGGCCGACATGGGCTTCATGCCGCAGGTCACCGAGCTGTTGGACCAGGTCCGCCCCGAAGGGCAGCGGATGCTGTTCTCGGCGACCCTCGACCGCAACGTCGACCTGCTGGTCCGGCGCTACCTGCACGACCCGGTCGTCCACTCCGTCGACCCGTCGGCCGGAGCCGTCACCACGATGGAGCACCACGTGCTGCACGTGCAGAGCGCCGACAAGTACGCCACGACCACCGAGATCGCGGCCCGCGACGGCCGGGTGATCATGTTCCTGGACACCAAGCACGCCGTCGACCAGCTCACCAAGCACCTTCTCCAGAGCGGGGTGCGGGCCGCCGCCCTGCACGGCGGGAAGTCGCAGCCGCAGCGCACTCGCACGCTGGCGCAGTTCAAGACCGGCGCGGTGTCGGTCCTGGTCGCCACGAACGTCGCGGCGCGCGGCATCCACGTCGACAACCTCGACCTCGTCGTCAACGTCGACCCGCCGACCGACCACAAGGACTACCTGCACCGCGGCGGCCGCACCGCCCGCGCAGGCGAGTCCGGCAGCGTGGTCACCCTGGTCATGCCCAACCAGCGCCGTGAGATGACCCGCCTGATGATGGCCGCCGGGATCACCCCGACGATCACCCAGGTCCGCTCCGGCGAGGCGGAGCTGAGCCGCATCACCGGCGCCCAGGCCCCCTCCGGCATCCCCGTCGTCGCCGCCGCGCCCCCCGCCGACCAGCCCAAGCGCGGCCAGGCCCCGTTCCGCGGCCGCGGCACCGCCCGCGGTCAGTCCGGCCGCAGCAGCGGCGCCTCGCGTCGCGTCGGCGAGACCCGCGAGCTGGCCGAGGCCCGCAAGGCCGCCCGGGTCCGCCGCGTCGCCTGACCCTCAGGTCAACTCCCGCTGCCGCCAGGGTGGTTCCTGACCTCTCAGGCCAACGCCCCCTGCATCCAGGGGAGTTCTTGGCCCCTCAGGTCAACTCCCCCTGCTTCCAGGGCAGTTACTGTGCCACGGGCCTCACATCGCCGCAGCGTCGGCGGGTGGGGCCCGTGGCGCAGCCATGTGCGGGCGGCCCCGGCAGTACATGAGGCTCGGCAGCGCCCCAGCCCCGGCGGCGCCCCAGCCCCAGCGGCGCACCGAGCGCCGGCGCCGGCCCCAACGGCGCACCGAGCCCCGCTCCCGGCGCCCCGCGGGGCCCCTCGGCGTATGAGCTCCGCCCGGCGTATGAGACCCGCCCGGCGTATGAGACCCGTATGGGAGCCGCCGCGGGCCGTATGAGGAGCGTCAACGGAGGCGGAACGCGCCCGTTGAGGAGGTTTCCTCAAGGGGTCCGTTCTTTCCGACTCCCTGAGGAGTTCACGATGGCCGACACGGCCTTCGTCGTCACCACGGTCGCGGTCTTCGCGCTGGTGGCGCTCATCGCCAAGGGGGTGGCGAAGCTGTGACCGCCGAGAACATCGTCGGCCTCGTCGTCGCCGTCTCCCTGCTGGGTCACCTCGTCCTCGCCCTTGTGTACCCGGAGAGGTTCTGAGCACCACCATGTCTCCTGTTGTTGCCGGCGTGCTCCAGTTCCTGGCCCTGGCCGTGGCGCTGGGCCTGGCATACCGTCCGCTGGGCGAATACATGGCCCGGGTCTATTCGAGCGACAAGCACCTGCGCGTCGAGAAGTGGATCTACCGGGCCATCGGCGCCGACCCGTCCACCCGGATGCGCTGGCCCGCTTATCTGCGGGGCGTCCTCGCGTTCTCCGCGGTCAGCGTCCTCTTCCTCTATCTGATGCAGCGCGTGCAGGGCTCGCTGCCCGGCTCGCTCGGCTTCGTCTCCGTCCCGCCGGGCCAGGCCTTCAACACGGCCGCCTCATTCGTGGCCAACACCAACTGGCAGTCGTACGCGGGCGAGCAGACCATGGGCCACGTGGTGCAGACCGCCGGTCTCGCGGTCCAGAACTTCGTCTCCGCGGCGGTCGGCATCGCCGTCGCCGTCGCGCTGATCCGCGGCTTCGCCCGGACCCGCGTCCCCGATGCCGCCTCGCCGGGACGTACCCCCTCGTGCGCCGGTGAACTCGGCAACTTCTGGGCCGACCTGGTGCGCGGAACCGTCCGCATCCTCCTGCCGGTCTCGGTGCTCGGCGCGATCGTGCTGGTCGCGTGCGGCGCGCTCCAGAACTTCGCCGGCATCCACGAGGTCGGCCAGTTCATGGGCGGCTCCCAGCAGTGGAACGGCGGCGCGGTGGCCTCGCAGGAGGCGATCAAGGAGCTGGGCACCAACGGCGGCGGCTACTTCAACGCCAACTCCGCCCACCCCTTCGAGAACCCCAACGGCTTCACCAACCTCTTTGAAGTCTTTCTCATCCTCCTCATCCCGTTCGCGCTGACCCGCACCTTCGGGCGCCTGGTCGGCTCGGTCAGGCAGGGGTACGCGATCCTCGCCACCATGGCGGTGATCTGGGCCGGCTTCACCGCTTTGATGATGTGGACCGAATTCCACCACGGCGGCCCCGCGTTCACCGCCGCCGGTGGTGCGATGGAGGGCAAGGAGAACCGGTTCGGCGTCGGCGGCTCGTCCCTCTTCGCGGTCGCCACCACCCTCACGTCGACCGGCGCGGTGGACGCCTTCCACTCCTCGTTCACCGGATTCGGCGGCGGCCTCACCATGCTCGGCATGCAGCTCGGTGAAATCGCGCCCGGTGGCACCGGTTCCGGCCTCTACGGCATGCTGATCATGGCGATCATCGCGGTGTTCATCGCGGGCCTGATGGTGGGGCGCACGCCGGAGTACCTGGGCAGGAAGATCGGCACCCGCGAGATCAAGTTCGCGGCCTGCTACATCCTGGTCACCCCGGTCCTGGTCCTGAGCTTCACGGCCGTCGCGATGGCGATGCCGTCCACGCTCGCCTCGATGACCAACCCCGGGGCGCACGGCTTCTCCGAGGTCCTTTACGCCTACACCTCGGGCGCCAACAACAACGGCTCCGCGTTCGCGGGCCTCAACGCCAACACCCCATGGTTCAACACCAGCATCGGGCTGGTGATGCTGCTCGGCCGGTTCGTCCCGATGGTGTTCGTCCTTGCGCTGGCCGGCTCGCTCGCCGAACAGCGGCCGGTGCCGGAGACCCAGGGCACGCTGCGCACCAACAAGCCGCTGTTCTCAGGGCTGTTGACCGCGACGGTGGTGATCGTCGCGGGCCTGACCTACTTCCCGGCGCTGGCGCTCGGCCCGCTGGCGGAAGGGCTGGCGTCATGAACACCACAACGAAGCGCGAGGACGAGATGCCCACCGCCCCCCTCATCCGTGCACCCCGCGCCGATGACCCCGGCGGGCCCGGTCCCACGGCCGGCCGTGCGGGGCGCGGCGTGTTCGGCCCGAAACAACTGGCCGCCGCTCTCCCGGACGCGGTCAGGAAACTCGACCCACGGGTGATGGTCAAGTCGCCCGTGATGTTCGTGGTCGAGGCCGGCTCGGTCCTGACCACCGTGCTGGCCATCCAGAACCCGGGGGACTGGTTCGGCTGGGCGATCACCGCATGGCTGTGGCTGACCACCCTCTTCGCGAACCTCGCGGAGGCCGTCGCCGAGGGCCGGGGCAAGGCGCAGGCGGACACCCTGCGCAGGGCCAGGACCGACACCGTCGCCCGCCGCCTGGACGGGACCACCGAGCACGAGGTGCCCGGCGCCGCACTCAGGATCGGTGATCTGGTCGTCTGCGAGGCCGGCGACACCATCCCGGGTGACGGAGACGTCGTCGAGGGCGTGGCCTCCGTCGACGAATCGGCGATCACCGGCGAATCGGCCCCGGTCATCCGCGAGTCGGGCGGTGACCGCAGCGCGGTGACCGGCGGCACGAAGGTGCTCTCGGACCGCGTGATCATCAAGATCACGACGAAGCCGGGCGAGACGTTCATCGACCGGATGATCAGCCTGGTGGAGGGCGCGGCCCGGCAGAAGACCCCGAATGAGATCGCTCTCAACATTCTCCTGGCGTCCCTCACGATCGTCTTCCTGCTCGCGGTCGTCACCCTCCAGCCCTTCGCCCTCTACGCGAACGCCGAGCAATCGATGATCGTGCTGGCGGCGCTCCTGGTCTGTCTGATCCCGACCACCATCGGCGCCCTGCTGTCCGCGATCGGCATCGCGGGCATGGACCGGCTGGTCCAGCGCAACGTCCTCGCCATGTCGGGCAGGGCGGTCGAGGCCGCGGGCGACGTGTCCACGCTGCTGCTCGACAAGACCGGCACCATCACTCTGGGCAATCGCCAGGCGGCCGCGTTCGTGCCGGTCGGCGGCGCCACGCCGGCCGAGGTCGCCGACGCCGCCCAGCTCTCCTCCCTCGCGGACGAGACGCCCGAAGGCCGCTCCGTCGTGGTCCTCGCGACGAAGGCGTACGGGCTCGGCGAGCGTCACCGCGACGAGCTGACCGACGCCCGGTGGGTGGCTTTCACCGCCCAGACCCGTATGTCGGGTGTGGACGTGGACGGGCGCAAGGTCCGCAAGGGCGCGGCCGGTTCGGTGACCGCGTGGGTGAAGGAGCGGGGCGGCACGGTCGCGCGGGACGCCCAGGAACTCACCGACCGGATCGCCGAGGCAGGCGGCACGCCGCTCCTGGTGGCCGTGGACGACGCGGCAGGAGCCCGTGTCCTCGGCGTCATTCACCTCAAGGACGTCGTCAAGGAGGGCATGCGGGAGCGGTTCGGCGAGCTGCGCCGCATGGGCATCAGAACAATCATGATCACGGGCGACAACCCGCTGACCGCCCGGGCGATCGCCGACGAGGCCGGCGTGGACGACTTCCTCGCCGAGGCCACGCCCGAGGACAAGATGGCGCTCATCAAACGGGAGCAGGCGGGCGGCAAACTGGTCGCGATGACCGGCGACGGCACCAACGACGCGCCCGCGCTCGCCCAGGCGGACGTCGGGGTGGCGATGAACACCGGCACGTCGGCCGCGAAGGAGGCCGGCAACATGGTCGACCTCGACTCCGACCCGACCAAGCTGATCGAGATCGTCGAGATAGGCAAGCAACTCCTCATCACCCGGGGCGCGTTGACGACCTTCTCCATCGCCAACGACGTGGCCAAGTACTTCGCGATCATCCCGGCGATGTTCGCGGTGGTGTACCCGGGCCTGGACAAGCTCAACATCATGGGTCTGCACAGCCCCCAGTCCGCGATCCTCTCCGCGGTCGTCTTCAACGCCCTCGTCATCGTCGCGCTCGTACCCCTCGCCCTGAAGGGCGTGCGGTACAGGCCGGCCGGCGCCGACCGGCTGCTGCGCCGCAATCTGGGGATCTACGGGCTCGGCGGCCTGATCGCCCCCTTCGTCGGCATCAAGGTCATCGACCTGCTCATCTCCCTCATTCCCGGGCTGCGTTGACATCGAAAGCGTGCGGATCAGTCATGAACAACAACTCCCTCGGAAACACCGCCCGGTTGCTCGGCGCCGGCCTGCGTGCCCTGCTGGTTCTCACCGTGGTCTGCGGGGTGATCTACCCGCTCGTCGTCACGGGCGTCGCCCGGCTCGCGTTCCGTGACCGGGCCGACGGCTCCGAGCTCACGTCCGGTGGGCACGTGGTCGGTTCCGAGCTCATCGGGCAGCGGTACGACCTGCCGAAGCGGGATCCGGGCGACCCGGACGAGCAGGCGCGGCCGGACCTCAGGTGGTTCCAGCCCCGCCCGTCCAACGGGCTCGCCGCGAACACCCTCAACACCCGGTACCGGCTGCTCGTGTCCGGCGCCACCAACCTCTCCGGCGACAACGAGAAGCTGATCGAGCAGGTCAAGGAGGCGAAGGCGGCGGTCGTCCGGGACAACTCCACGCCCGGCCACCCGGTGGACCCGGCGGACGTGCCCGCCGACGCGGTGACCTCCTCCGGCTCGGGCCTGGACCCGCAGATCTCCCCGGCGTACGCCGAACTCCAGGTGCAGAGGGTCGCCGAGCGGAACCACCTGGACGTGCGGCAGGTGGAGCGGCTGGTCGCAGACGCCACCAGCAGCCGCATCCTGGGCTTCATCGGGGAGCCCGGCGTCCATGTCCTCAAGCTCAACATCGCGCTGAGGGAACTCGCGTCACGCTGAGGCGACACCACGGGGAAGCGAGCCGCCGGGGGAGAGGTGAGAGCGCTCTCGCCCCGGCGGGCCGGGCCCTGGCCCCGGCCCGCCGACCTGGGCCCCGGGGGCTTCCGCACCCGATGTACTGTCGTGCGGGTCCACCCGGCGCCGCCCGGGTCATCGCGCGTGCAGAGAGGTCGAGTTCATGGTTCTGGCGTATCTGCCGAGCCCTTCCCAGGGGGTGTGGCACCTGGGGCCCGTACCGATCAGGGCGTACGCGCTGTGCATCATCGCCGGTGTCTTCGCCGGGGTGTGGCTCACCCGCCGCAGGTGGACGGAGCGCGGCGGGAACCCCGACGACATCTCCGACATCGCGGTGTGGGCGGTGCCGTTCGGGCTGCTCGGCGGCCGGCTGTACCACGTCATCACCGACCCGGAGCTGTACTTCACCGCCGGGCACCAGCCCATCCGCGCGCTGTACATCTGGGACGGCGGGCTCGGCATCCCCGGAGCGGTCGCCCTCGGCGCCTTCGGGGCATGGCTGGGCTGTCGGCGCCGCGGCATCGCGCTCGCGGACTTCGCGGACGCCGCCGCGCCCGGCCTCGTCCTGGCCCAGGCCATGGGGCGGTGGGGCAACTACTTCAACCAGGAGCTCTTCGGCCGCCCCACCTCCCTGCCGTGGAAGCTGCTGATCGACCCGGCCCATCGGCCCGACGCCTCGCCGGCCATCGCCTTCTACCACCCCACCTTCCTCTACGAATGCCTGTGGGACCTGGGTGTCGTGGCACTGCTCCTGTGGCTCGACCGGCGGTACGGCCTGCGGCGCGGCCGCCTCTTCGCCTGTTACGTCCTCGCCTACACCGCCGGGCGGGCCTGGATCGAGGCCCTGCGCATCGACCATGCCAATCAGTTCCTCGGCCTGCGCCTGAACGACTGGGTGTCCGCCGCCCTGTTCCTGGGCGCGGCCGCCTACTTGATCTTCTCCCGCCGGTCCGCGACGCCGCAGGACGAGGCCGTGGCCGACGCGCGGCAGGAGGAGAAGACGCCATAGCGCCGAGGTGCGCGTGTCCGGGCACACGGATCTCCCGCGTGCCCGCGCAAGCCTCCGTCACCAGCGACGAGCGTCATCATGTCTCCCGCGTGCCCGCGCAAGCCTCCGTCACCGGGGACGAGCGTCGTCATGCGTCGTTCGGATCGGCGGCGCCGAGATGGGCGAGGACCGCCCGCACCCGGCGGTTGGTGTCGTCGTCGGTGACGAGGCCGAGCTTCGCGAAGATCGAGGTCGTGTACTTGCTGATGGCGCCCTCGCTCAGGAACAGCCGGGCGGCGATCGCCGTGTTGGACAGGCCTTCGGCCATCAGCGCGAGCACCGAGCGCTCCCGCTCGGTGAGGCCGGCGAGCGGATCGGCCCGCCACGGCCGGCCGATGAGCTTCGCCACCACCGTCGGATCCAGTGCCGTCCCGCCGCCGGCGACACGGCGCAGGGCGTCGATGAACTGGCCGGCGTCCAGGACGCGGTCCTTGAGCTGGTAGCCGATGCCGCCGTGTCCGTCGGCGAGGAGTTCGCGCGCGTACAACTGCTCCACGTGCTGCGACAGGATGAGCACGGGCAGCCCGGGAACCTCGCGGCGGGCGGCGAGGGCGGCCTGAAGTCCCTCGTCCGAGAACGTCGGAGGCAGCCGGACATCGACGACCGACACGTCCGGCCGCAGGGTGAGCAGCGCGTCGAGCGTGGCGGGGCCGGTGTCGACCGCCGCGACGACGGTGTGCCCGTGCGCCTCGACGATGCGGACCAGTCCGTCGCGGAGCAGGAAGAGGTCTTCGGCTACGACAACGCGCACGGCACCGCCACGGTGATCCGAGTGGGTCCCCCAGCGGGGCTTTCGATGTCCAGACGGCCGTGGAAGGCCGCCATTCTGCGCTCGATCCCGCGCAGCCCGGAACCCGCCGACGCGGCGGCTCCGCCGACCCCGTCGTCGCTCACCGTCGCGGTGAGCGTCAGCCGCGCGTAGGCGAAGGCGATGGTCGCCCGAGAGGCCCCGGCGTGCTTCACGACGTTCGCCAGGAGCTCCGCGACGGCGAAATAGACGGCCGACTCGACGGGACGCTCCACCCGGGAGGGGACCGTGCTGTGCACGCCGACCTCGACCGGCGCGTCCAGCGCGAGGGCGCGGACGGCGTCCACCAGGCCGCGCTCCGCGAGCACGGGCGGGTTGATGCCGCGGACCAGGGAGCGCAGTTCGGCGAGCGCGGTCGCCGACGCCGTACGCGCCTCGGCGAGGAGGGCCTTCGCGGCGGCGGGATCGGTGTCGACCAGCTGCTCGGCGACGCCCACCGACATGCCCATGGCGAGCAGCCGGGCCTGGGTGCCGTCGTGCAAGTCCCGCTCGATGCGCTCCAGTTCGGCCGCCTGCGTCTGGGTCAGGTCCGCCTGGATGGCTTCCAGCTCCTTCACCCGCCGGCCGAGCCAGGAGCGCGGGACCGGCCCGAGGAACCGGCGCGCCACGGGCCCAAGGACGCGCCAGGCGAACGGGGCGGCGGCGAGGGAGGCCACGGTCAGGGCGACGCCGTACCCGATGAGCTCCGGCGTCAGCATCAGGTACGCGCCCCCGGCGAGGCCGAGCAGCGGCAGGGCCGCGACCGGCAGCACGCTCACCCCGGCGACCAGGCCCCACAGCCCGTCCCAGTGCAGTTGTGGATCATGGAAGCGGGCATGCACCTTCGCCCTGCGGCGCGCCTCGCGCTCGGAGCGGTGGTACTCCTGACCGTCCCACCAGTAGCCCGTCGACATGCGGCGGACCTGAAAAACCGCGCGGTACGTCACGTCGAGCCGCACTCCCGGCCAGCGCTCGGCACGGGCGCGCGCCGCCTCGGCGAGGGGCCGGCTGGTCAGCGGGTGTACGACCCAGACGGCCATGGCGGTCCACAGGAGCACCATCAGGACCTGCCCGACGGTCACCAGGGCCCGGACGGCCAGGGGCGCGCTCAGGTGCTCGGACCAGGAGCCGACCACACGGGCCCCGCCGAGTGCGGCACCCAGACACACCGTGGGCAGGGGCCACGTCAGGCCGGTCAGTACCGCGGACCGGTACAGCCCGCGCGCGATCTCGGCCCACCAGTGCGGTGGACCGCCACCCTCGGGCAGCCTCATCGGTCGGTCCTTTCGCCGCCGCGTCAGGACGCCGGCAGAATGCGGCGCGGGACTCCGGGCGGGCCCGGGCGGTCGCGCCACTCGCGGGGGTAGCCCACCGACACCTCTTCGAAGCGGACGCCCTCGTGCCAGGTCGTACGGGGGATGTGGAGGTGGCCGTAGACCATGGCGGCCACGCGGAACCTGCGGTGCCAGTCGGCGGTCAGCCGCGTGCCGCACCACATGGCGAACTCGGGGTACCACAGGACGTCCGTGGGGTGGCGGTCCAGCGGGTAGTGGTTGACCAGGACCGTCGGCAGGTCGTCGGGGAGCGCGGCGAGCCGGCGTTCGGTCGCCGCCACCCGGTCCCGGCACCAGGCCTCGCGGCTCGGGTAGGGGTCGGGGTGCAGCAGGTACTCGTCGCTGCAGATGACACCCGTCTCGTGCGCGTAGGCGAGCCCTTCCTCCTTGGTGGTGCGCCCGGCCGGCAGGAAGCTGTAGTCGTACAGCAGGAAGAGCGGCGCGACGGCGACCGGGCCGCCGGGTCCCTCCCAGACCGGGTAGGGGTCCTCGGGGGTGAGCACGCCCATGTCGCGGCAGAGCTCGACCAGATGCTCGTAGCGGGCGACGCCGCGGAGTGTGACGGTGTCCTTCGGGTGGGTCCACAGTTCGTGGTTGCCCGGAGCCCAGACGACCTTGCGGAAGCGGCTCGCCAGCGTCTTGAGGGCCCAGCTCACGTCGGCCACCGTCTCGGCGACGTCCCCGGCCACGAGCAGCCAGTCGTCGTCGGTGCCGGGCACCATGCGCTCGACCAGCGCGCGGTTCTCCGCGTAGCTGATGTGCAGGTCACTGATGGCAAGCAACTGCCCCGAACCGTCGGCCATCCGATGTCCCCTCGCCCCGCCACGCCCGCACACGACCGAGATCACGAAAACACACTCCGCCACGCCCGGACAAGGTGCTTCCTTGCCGCGAGGCCGACGTTGGGCCGGTGCGAGACCGGCGTCAGGCCGGTGTGAGACCGGTGTGAGGCCGACGCGAAGCCGGTGCGGGGCCGATGCGAGTCAGGTGCGAGTCACGTGCGAGGCGGGCGCGTGCGCCGTGCACGCCCGCTGGAAAGCATCGCCCAGGAGTCCGCGCTCAAGGAGCCTGTCCTCACGTGGACTTGGGGAAGACGGTACGCAGCGCGCCGCCTCTGATGGTGACCGCGGCGTGGACCAGGGCCAGCGCGGAGAGGCCCTGCATCACGGCGAACCAGGGCGGGCACAGGCCCGGAACGAGGTCGACGCCGACGATCGCGATGGGCAGGACGACGGTGAGCGTGCTCAGCCGGTCGTACGCGCGACGCGACCCCGTGGCGACGTCGAGGGCCATCCGGTGGATCAGCGCGGTGACCGCGAGCAGGATGAGGGACCGCACCCACATGAAGGACGTCACCGACTGGCCGAGCACCGCCATCACCGCGACCGTCGCGAGGACGATGGCGCTGACGCAGCCGTAGAGCGCGATGCCCTTCCGCAGCGTGCTGGTGGTCTCCCGGACCCGTGCGGTGTCGAGCTGTGCTTCGACGACCCCGGCCTCGGCGGTCTTCGTGTTCTTTCCCATGGCCTTCGCCCTCCGTCTCGATGTGCTGACGACGCTACGGACGGCGTGCGGGGCCCGGTATGGGTCTGGACGTACGGGCGGGTGGGTCCAGACCCACCCCCGCGGGCCACGCCCTTCGCGGGGCCCGGCCGCACGCCGCCGCGCCGCGTGAGCCGGCCGCCCGCCCATGGCCCGTGATGGCGTGCCGTGTTCGTCGGCCACGAAGCCCAAGTGGCCCTGCGCGCTGCCGCCCGGCCGGCACAGAGGCAGGATCGGACGGGTCGGGACGGGACGGGACAGGACGGGTCGGGGCAGCGGGCCCGAAGTCTCCACCGCGCAGGGCCTGCGCGGCGTCAGGGGCGGGACGACGGCTCTGCCTCACGCGCCCCGTGCGGCAGGGCCTGTACGGCGTCAGGGGCGGGGCGGCTCTGCCTCACGCGCCGCGTGCCGGGCACGCGCGCCGTCCACGGCGTGCCGCGGCCCGCCCGCGTGGGTGATGGCGGACTCCACGGCGGCGATCCGGTCCGCGAGGAGCCCGAGCGCGGCGACGGCCCGGGTGAGGGGGTCCCCCTCGGGGCCGCCGAGCGCCCGGTCGCGTACGTGGGCCGACGTGATCTCCGTCCAGCGGGCCTCCTGCGCGGCGGTGAGCCTGCCCCGCAGCGCGGCCAGCTTGAGAAGGGCGGCTTCGGCGCCGGAGGCTAGGGTCTGGGCCTCGCTCGTGTAGTGGTCGTCGATCACGGCGGCGAGTTCGTCGTCGTTCATGACCGGATCGATCCGCGCGGCGATCTTGTTCATGTCGCGGTACGAACCCTGGAGCCGGAAGGGCGGTTCTGTGCGGGTGCTGTCGCTCTGCGCGGCGGATGCGATGTAGGCGGCGTTGACGGCGAGCACGGTGGCCCGCGCGGCGAGCAGATGCCGCAGCACCGCCACGATGCGCTCCAACTCCGCAGGCGCGAACGGGTGGTTGAGCCGGCCCGCGCGAGCGGACGGATCGTGTTCGGCGAGCCGGATGAGCAGATCGAGGTCGGCGCGGTCACCGCCCGCGAGCGGCGCGAGCACCGGGTTGGACGTCAGCGCGTTCTCGACGAAACTCAGCGCGAAGACACGCTCCTTGCCGTTCAGTACGTCGCCGAGGTTCCACACGTCGGCCCGGTTGGCCAGCATGTCGGGGATGCGGAAGCGCTGCCCGGACTCGGTGTACGGATTGCCCGCCATGCAGACGGCGAAGCGTTTGCCGCGCAGGTCGTAGCTGCGGGCCCGGCCGTCGCGGACGCCTTCCATGCGGCGGGTGCCGTCGCACAGCGGGATGAACTTCTGGAGCAGCTCGGGCGAGGTGTGCTGGATGTCGTCGATGTGGAGCAGGGTGTTGGTGCCGGCCTCCAGAGCGAAATTGATCTTCTCGACCTCCCGGCGGGCCGGCGCGTTGGGCGCCTCGGCCGGGTCGAGCGAGGTGACGGCGTGCCCCAGCGAGGGCCCGTCGACCTTGACCAGGACGAGCCCGAGCCGGCTCGCCACGTACTCGATCACGGTCGTCTTGCCGTAACCCGGCGGGGAGATGAGCAGCAGCAGGCCGTTGCTGTCGGTCCGCCTGGTGTCCCCGGTCGTGCCGAGCTGCCGGGCGAGGCTGTCGCCGATGAGCGGCAGACAGACCTCGTCGAGCAGGCGGTTGCGGACGAACGACGACATCACCCGAGGCCGGTACTCGTCCAGGCGCAGCCGGCTCCGCTCCGCGGCGGCCAGCGTCGTGCGCCGGCGCTGGTAGTCACGGAATCCCACGGCGGTCCTGACCGTGAAATCCCTGACCCGGCAAAGGAGTTCGTCGATGCGGACCGTGAGGGTGCGGCCCGGCGTGATGCGGGCGTGCGTGCCGAGCAGGCCCTCGACCGTGACGGACACGGGCGCCTCGCAGTCGTACCGGGCAAGGCCCGGGCAGAGTTCGACGGCGACCGCCTCCGCGAGCTCGCCCGCGTCGACTTCCTCGCCCGCCGACGCGGCGTAGGAGGACAGCCACGCCTCGACGAGCTGGCGCCGGTCGGCCAGGACGTCCAGCGCGGCCAGATCCTCGTCGTAGGCCGACGTCCCGGCCGCACGGCGGAACTTGTCGAGCAGATCGCGCGTGGCGGCGCGGGTGACGAAACCGTCGGGCGCGCAGGCCAGCTCCTCGAAGAGGTACGCGGCGGCCGCGGCGGCCGCGGCCGACCCCTCCATGGCGCGGGCCAGCTCGGCCAGAACGCCGTCGACGGCCGGGGTGTGACCGAACGTGGCGCGGACGCGGGCCAGCGACGTCACGCGCCGGGCCCACGTCGCCCGCTCCGCCTGCGTGGTGCGATGCGCCCAGAACAGCTGCGCTTCGGCGCGGGCCGCCGGCGGGTGGGCGAGCAGCCCGGCACCGTCGTGCAGCCGGAGCAGCGCGGCGAGGACGAGAGCGGCGTCGTGGTCGTGGACGCCGCGTTCGTAGCCCTCGTCGTACGCGGCCTCGGCGGCCCGCCGCACGAGCGCGGGCAGGTCGGCGCCGGCCAGGGCGGCCGGCCCGTGCTCGGTGAACAGCCGCACGGCAAGGTACTCGCCGCGGTAGACGTCGGCGTTCTCGGACGGCAGGGCCTGCTCCCAGTAGGGGCGGGTGGCCTCGAACGCCGGATCGTCGACGGGGGAGCGGTAGTCCGTGCCGGTGAGCGCGAAGGCCGGCCCGTCGCCGTGCGGGACCAGCGTCAGATCCAGGGGTTGGCTGTTGACCGCGAACGCGTGGCGCCCCAGGCGCACGGTCCTGCCGTCGTCGCCGTACAGCTCGCTCCGGTCACGCAGGGCGCGCCCCGCTTCCTGACGGGCCGCCTTGATGCGGCCCTCCAGCTCCTCCGCCCGGACCCGCTCGCCCAGTTCACGCAGCTCGCCGGCGGCCCGGCGGACCTTGGCGACCATCGGGTCCGAGGCGAAGTAGGTGGTGACCGCGTCCGGGTCGGGGAGGCTCGCCAGGCGGCGTCCGATCGTTTCCAGGACCCGGGCGGCCGAACCGGCCAGCCGCTCGGCACGCCGGGCCCGGGCATCCTGAAGGGTCTGCTTGCGGGCCGAGAACGCCTCGTACACCTCGGTGCGCCGGGTGCCGAGCCCGGCAAGCGCGGTGTCGGACTCCGCGAACCGCGACTCCAGGTCCTCCAGCCGCAGCAGGATCGCGGCGAGCTGTTCGTCGCAGCTCTCCGGGGTGTTCGCGGCGGCCAGAGCCCCGGTGACGGACTGTCCCAACAGGGCCATTTCCGCCGCGAGTTCGGCCGTACCCTCGTGGGAGCGCAGCTCACGGCGGCGCGCGTCGAGGACGGCGCGCACGCGGTTGACGCCGCCCAGCACGTCCGCGATGCGTTCCAGGATCGCGGTGCGCACGGTCGTGTCGCCGACGTCGAGCGCCGCCACCACGTCGGTGACCGTCCGCAGCCCCTCGGTCCGTTCGTCGAGCCCGGCGGCGACCGGGGCGGCCTCGGCGACCGTGGCGATCCCCGCCGCCCGCGCGGCCAGACCCTCGATGTCCTCGTGGAAGCCCGCGAACGCGTCCTCGCGCGCCAGGAAGGCCACGGCGCGCCGGGCGAAGGCGTCGATGTCGGCGGCGATGCCCGCGGCCAGCTCCTCCACCCGCCCGGTGTCGGCGTACCGCAGCTCCTTGAGGGTGATCAAGTGCCCCTGTGCCCGGCGCAGTTCGGTGAGCCGCTTCACCCAGTCGGCGGCGCTGCGGGGCGCCTCGGCGCGCGTGCGGCGCACCAGCGACTCGGCCTGTGCGGCGGCCTCGTCCAGTGCGTCGAGGGCCTGCCGGGTGAGAGCCCGCACGGTCTCGAACTCGGCCAGCACCTGCTCGGCGGTGCCGCGGATCTCGTTCAACGGGCCCAGCAGATCGCCCACTTCGAGATCGCCGAGCCAGTGGTGGGTGTCGCAGGCCCGTACGCAGGAGGTGAGCAGCGCCTCGTACCCGCCGGTCGTCGGCGCGGCCGTCCCGGTGACCGCGCGGGCCAGCGAGAGGCAGTCGGAGATCCCGCGCACCAGATCGGCGTTGCCGATGCGCGCCAGGGGACCGGCGCCGGCCGGCCGGGCGGCGGCCCAGGTGTCGCCGACGTACGGGGAGCGCCAGCGCTGGACCGGATGGACCCGGGCCGGCTCGGCGCCGGCGCCCGCGCCGTCCGCCCGCAGCACCACAAGGGTGCCGTCGTCGAAGAGCGCGTAACCGTGGCAGGACAGCGGAGCGGAGACCGTCTCGCGGATGACGTTGTACGGCAGGAGCAGGCTGCGGCCGTCGGCCCGGGAATGGAAGGCGTACAGCACGTCCTCGCCGTTGGGGGCGCGCAGCACCCGCTCGAACTCCATGCCCTCGGTGGCGATGTCGAAGGTCTTGGCGGCCCCGGTGGTCAAGCAGTAGCCGCCGGGGAAGACGATGCCCTGGTCCTCGGGGAGCCGTCGGCACGCCGGCCCGATGCCGTCCAGGCGCAGCACGGTTGTGGTGGCGCGGTTGAAGACGAGGTGGCGCCACGCCTCCTCCTTGTACGGGCGCACCCGGAGCAGGATCAGACCGCCCACGCGCGCCCACTCGATGTCCGCGTCGGCGAGCGACTGAAGTGGCTCCTCGACCGGCTCCGAGTGGATTGCGTCGGCCGTCTCGGTGTCGTCCTCGGCCTTGACGCTCAGCGTGCCGCCGACCGTGCCGACGAACACCTCCCCGCCTATGGAGACGTGCGGATGGCGGCCAAGGACATGGTCCTCGCGGGTGGCGGGGACCCACGTGAAGTCGTGGGAGGGCGCGAAGACGTGGTCGCGCTCCCCGCGCGCGTCCAGGAACGTGGCGGCGCCGTCCGCGTCCAGGGCCCAGCGCAGCACCCGGATGTCCCCGCTCGTCTCGCCGGTCCGGAAGACGGCGAGGAGCTTTCCGTCGACGTGCCGCAGCCGCAGCAGACGCGCCTGGCGGTAGTAGCGGTGGAGCGCGGCGAATTCGTGGACGAACGCGGGGTCGTCGAGGAGGCCGGGCACCGCGTCGTCGGGAAGCCGCTCAAGGCCCCGGTCGTACAGGGCGAAGACGTCACCGACCGCCGTTTCGGCCTTGAGCCCGACGACGGCGTGGTAGCCGAACAGAAGCCGGTCGCCGACCGCCACGACGTCGCGCGCCACGCAGGTGTCCGCGGTGAGCAGCCGCTCCGCGCCGACGAGGGACAGCTCGGCGGAGCCGAACTCCTCGGTACGGCGGCCATTGAGCGCTTCGGCCCTGCGGGCCAGTTCGGCGGCCTGCGCGGCCAGCCGGTCTCGCAGCACCTCGTAGGCGCCCGCGTCCACGGCGGACGAGGGGGACGTGCTGTTCATGGTGGGGCTCCCTGCGGATGCGTACGGACGGGGTCCGGGGCCCGCGCGTGAGGCGCGCGGGCCCCGGACCGGGACTCAGACCGTGGCCGAGCCGTTCACGGAACCGGCCGGCGCCGGGGCGGGCACATCGGCGCGGCCCAACTGGCCTGCCGTGTCGAGCAGTTCGGCCGACTGCCCGGACGGTGCGCCACCGGACTGCATCAGCTTCATCAGGAGCGCCGACACCGTCAGGTTCTGTACGTCGCCGCTCGACACCGAGCCGAGCATGCGGGTCAGGTCCTCGGGGAAGCTGGAGCTCCCGTCCAGCCAGGGGCCCGCGAGCGCCTGCGCCGTCTCGGAGTGCTGCACGAACCCGTCGACGCTTCTGCCCAGGGCGATCGAGGAGACCAGCCGGTCGAAGAAGACGGACTCGCCGCCCACGATGCTGATGTCGGCGTTCTCCAGGCCGGTGGCCAGGACCGTGGCCTGGGCCTCGGCGACCTGGCGCTGGGTGTCGAGCCCCGCGAGCCGGATCTCCTTCTCCGCGGCGAGCCGCAGCCGGTACTCCTCGTGCCCGCGCGAGGCGTCGTCGAGCGCCGCCATGGCGGCGGCCTTCTCGGTCAGGCCCTCCGCCTCGGCCTTCAGCTTCTCGCCGATCATCGCGGCGTCCGCCGTGGCCTGCGCCTGGGTGCCCTCGGCCACCGCGAGCGCCTTCAGGCGGGAACCCTCGGCCTCCGCCTTCAGACGGGCGCCGGTCGCCTCCGCCTCGGCCCGGCCCGCCTTCTCGATGACCTCGGCCTCCTTGTCGCGTACCTGGACCTGCGCCAGCCCCTCGGCGGCCGCCTCCGCCTGAAGGCCCTCCGCGAGCCGCAGCTTGGCCCGGGCGTCGAGGTCGGCGGACTTCAACCGGGCCTCGGCCAGGGTCAGTTGTTCGGCCGCGCGGTGCCTGGCGGCGGCCTCCGCGGCCTCCGCCGCCTTGATGTCCTTGACCAGCTTCTCCTGCGCCTCGGCCTCGGCGCCGATGATCACCGCCTGCCGGGTGCGCTCGGCCTCCTCGACCATGCGGAGCTTCTTGATGGACTCCTCCTGCTCGGCGACCGTGCGGTCCACCGCGATCCGCTCACGGACCACGTCGGCCACCTCGCGCCGCTCGGCCTCGACCTCCTTGTCCTTGGCGATCGAGGACAGCGCGGTCTCCCGCTCCCTGCCGATGGCTTCGAGCATCCGGTCCTTCTCGATGCGCTCGTTCTCGACGGCGATCACACGCTCCCGGTTCTTCTGCGCGACCGCGATCTCACGCGCCTGGTTCTCGCGCTGCACCCCCAGCTGCTCCTCGGTGCGCAAGAACGCGCTCTGCGCGCCCAGCCGCTCCTCCTCCTGCACCTTGGACGTCGCGGCCTCCTCACGCGCACGCAGCGTCTCGACCTCCCGGCGCTGTTTGATCTCCGCCTCGGACTGACGCCGCTCAAGCTCCAGGATGGTCTCCCTGGCGTCCACGTTCTGCCGGGTGATCTCCTTCTCCTCGGTGCGCTGGAACTCGTTGGTGCGTACGTGCTCGACGGTCGTCAGCTCGGTGATCTTGCGGATGCCCTGGGCGTCGAGGATGTTCGCCGCGTCCAGCTGCGCCATCGGGGTCTGCTCAAGGTGGTCGATGGCGGCGTCGTCGAGGTGATAGCCGTTCAGGTCGGTGCCGATGACCCGGATGATGCGGTCCCGGAACTCCTCGCGCTTGGTGTAGAGGTCCACGAAGTCGAGCTGCTTGCCCACGGTCTTGAGCGCCTCGGAGAATTTCGCGGCGAAGAAGTCCTGGATGGCGATCCGGTCACTGGCCCGCTGGGTGCCGATCGACTGGGCGACCTTGATGACGTCCTCGACGGTCTTGTTGACCCGTACGAAGAACGAGATGTGGATGTCGGCGCGAATGTTGTCCTGGCAGATCAGCCCCTCGCGCCCGGTGCGGCGGATCTCGATGGTCTTCACCGAGATGTCCATGTACTCGGCCTTGTGCAGCACCGGAAGCACCACGGCGCCGGTGAAGGTGACATCGACCTTCTTGGTCTTGGAGATGATCAGCGCCCGGCCCTGCTCCACCTTCCGGAACAGCTTGCCGACCACCAGGAGCAGGGTGACCGCGATGAGCAGGACAACGGCGACCAATACGCCGATGCCCAGGGAAATGGCATCCATGAGACGTCCTTGGGACAGGTGGAGTGAGGCAGCGGCGGGAGGAATGAGCTGGGAGGCGGGGCGCGAGCGGGCCCGGGTCCGGCGTCCTTGGCCGGGGCCGACGCGTCAGGCCGTGGTGCGCGGGTCGAGCGCCGGATCGTAGGGCGCGACCCAGAAGAACTCGCCGACGTCGTCGAACGCGTACAGCAGGCCCGTACTGCCGAGGCGCAGGGGAGCCGTGCCGCTCTGGCGGACCTGCACGAGCGCGGTCGACCCGTCCGCCGCCGCGACCTCCGCCTGGCCGAACTCGCCCGACACAGAACCGGTACGGATCGTGCAGGTCAGGCCGATGAAATCGAGCCGGGACGGCGGCGCATGGCCGGGAAGGACGCGCCGCAGGCAGCGCACGATGAACCGGGTGACGATCCAGCCCGACAGCACGGCCACGGCCAGCACCCCGGCATGGAGAACGGCGAGCGTCGCGCCCGACGCCCCGGAGCGGCGTACGAGGACGGACCCGGAGAGGCTGGTGAACCAGGCGATCGCCGTCAACAGCGACACCGGAACGGTCACCGGAACCCCGCCCGCACCGAACGCCCCACCGTGCACATCCCCGTCGAAGGCCGTGTGCTCGACGGCGCCGAGCAGCACGAGCAGCCAGAAGGCCACGACGACGACCAGCGCGGCGCTGAACAGAGCGGCCGGGAATCCGAGCGCGGCGGCGAGGAACTCCGTCATCGTGACGCCCCCCGTTCGCTCAACACCCGCAGTGACCACGGGACCCGGGGCCCTCCGGCACCAGGCGCGTTTCCGCTTCCCGGCGCCGGAGCCGTTCCCCCGTGTTCCCCCTCGGTCATCTTGGCCAGGGGCAAGCCTGTTCGCATTGCCGGATCCCGGCAGTCTTTACGGCTCCTTGATGCCGGATACTGTCCCTGCGGGCCGACCACCCGCCCCGGCCCCCGGCGTCGATGCGGCTCCGGCTCACTGAACAGCCGGTACCGACCCATCAGGAAGCCGGCCGGTGCCGGCCGCGCCAAGAAGTCGATACCGGCCCCTCACGCGGCCGGCCGACAACGGCGCGTAGACATTCAGGAGAACCAGTGGCGGGGCGGGGCACACCCGAGGACTATCTCGACGGCTACGAACGGATCCTGGCCGAGGCGTGCGCCACCGGGCGCCGGCTCACCCGCGACGAACTGGAGTCGCGCCGCGCCCTGGGCGAGCGGGCCGCCGAAGCCGGTCACAGCCTGCGCACACTGGTCCAGCAGCACCTGGCGACGGCCCGGACCGTCTACCCCGACCTGCCGCGTTCCTCGTTCGACCACGTCCTCGCCGCGGTCGGCCAGGTCATCGACGCCCTGGCCGAAGGACACGAACACGCCCAGCTCCTGGCCGTACGCCAGGAGGAAGCGGCCCGCCGCGAGTTCATCGACGACCTGCTCTACAGACGCAGCGACCCCGGAAACCTCGCGGAGCGCTCCGAACGCTTCGGGCTGCTGCTCTCGCACGCCCACGCCGTGGCCGTCGCCGAAGGGCCCGACGCCTATGACGACGCACACCCCGCCACCCAGAGCGTGCAGCGGGCCCTGTTCGGCCGCTTCGGCAACCGCCGCATCCTGTCCACCACCAAGGACGGCCGGCTCATCTGTGTCGCCCCCGCCGACCAGGACGAGGTGCTGCGCCACTTCGCCAAGCAGGCCCATGCCGTCACCGCGGGCCGGGTCGCCATCGGCCGGCCCCAGCCCGGCGCGGGCGGCGTCGCCCACTCCTACGAGGAAGCACTCAACGCGCTCGACCTCGCCGAGCGCATGAACCTGGACGGCCCGGTGCTGCGCGCCGCCGACCTGCTGGTCTTCCCCGTGCTCACGCGCGACCGTCAGGCCATGGCGGACCTGGTGCACGGCGCGCTCGGCCCGCTGCAACAGGCGCGCGGAGGCCCCCAGTTGCTCCTGGACACCCTGACCGTCTACTTCGACTCCGGTTGTGTCGCCGCCGAGGCGGCCCGCCGGCTCAGCCTGAGCGTGCGGGCCTTCACCTACCGGCTCCAGCGCATCCACCAGCTCACCGGCGCCGACCCCGCCGACCCCGTCCACCGCTACACCCTGCAGACCGCCGTCATCGGGGCCCGGCTCCTGGACTGGCCGGCGAACCCACTGTGACGCGGCGCTCGCTCACACCGGTTCGGGCTGCGGCTCGGCTCGGAGTGGTGGCGTGGACCGCGGTTCCCACGCTCTGGTCGTGCGCAGATAGCCGTAGATCATCGAGAGCAGGGCCAGCAGGACGAGCGGCCCGGACACCCACGGATACGTCGCCATCCGCACCGGCAGGAAGCGGTACGACAGCAGGAGCACGGCGAAGACGGTGGTGCCGTACGCGACCAGCCGGACACCCGACCTGTCCCACCCACGGTCGAGCGCGCGCAGCGCCGTCTCGACGGTGAGCGCGAACACGACGCCCGCCACCAGGTCGACGCCGTAGTGGTAGCCGAAGCCCAGCGTCGCGCTGAGCGTGGCGACCAGCCAGAACGCCCCCGCGAAGCGCAGCGCGCGAGGGCCCCTGCGGGAGTGGATGAAGATCGACGTGGCCCACGCCGTGTGCAGGCTCGGCATGCAGTTGCGCGGGGTGATCCCGTCGTACGGCACCGGATGGGGCACGCCGACCGGCGGCGGGGTGTGCGGCCACAGATTGGCCACCGCCCACTCCACACCGCCGGTGCCGGACGTGCCGGGACCGTAGGCGAAGATCGGCCCGACCACCGGGAAGATCATGTAGATGGCCGGCCCGAGGAGGCCGATCACCAGGAACGTACGCACCAGATGGTGGCGCGGGAAGCGCCGCTCGGCCGCCACGTTGCGCAACTGGTAGGCCGCGACGACCACCGCGGCCACCGCGAGCTGTGCGTACACCAGGTGCAGAACGTGGCTGCCGATCGGGCCGGTGGCCTGCAGGATCCGGCCGGCGACCCACGACGGATTGCCCAGTGCGTGATCGGCGGTCGCGACGTACGGGTCGAGCACGGTCGGGCGGGTCTTGGAGGTGATGAGCAGCCAGGTGTCACCGGTCTTGCGGCCGGCCACGAGGAGCAGGCCGAGGCCGACACCCTTGAGCAGCAGGATCCGTTCGTTGCCGGTACGGCGGGTGATCGCGAACACCGCGCATCCCAGCATCGCCCACAGCGCGCCGTTGCCGAAGAACTGTCCCTCGGGCACCTTGACGTCGCACGCCCACCGCACCAGCACGAAGACGACGTCGATGCCGACCGCGACACCGGCCGCGATGAGACGTTGGCGCCAGGTGAGCACCACCATCATCAGCGCGAGGCCACCGTAGAGCGGACCCGGCTTCGGCGGGAACACCAGCTCCCGCGCCTGGTTGGTGACCGGCCCGGGCACGCCCGCGCAGACACGCGCGGCGATCTCCACGGCGACGAGGAACCCGAGGGCCACCACGCCCGCCGTAACCCACAGGACCAGCCGGGACCGAGACCGGGGAGTGGCCGGAGTTTTGCGGCTTATTCGCGGAAGGATCCGCGAAAAGATAGGTATCAATTGTTTGGCCGATTTGGTAGACGCGACGTGAGGCGGGCGGGTCACCCTGCTCTCACCCCTTCTTACGGCACGGGGGTGTGCCGCGGTGAGGCAGGGGCGATGCGGGCGTTTGTCAAGGTTCGATCATGCCATCGGAGCGATCCGGGGAACCTCGCGGGCACCGCGGTGGGCGTCGCGGGGGCGGACGGGTGCGTTGTACGGAGCGAGCCGTGGCGTCTTGGGAGGTCCCGCTTGGGGCCTCGGGTGGGCCTTGGGGTAGATCCTGATGCGGGTCGTCCGGCAGATGGTTCGGCAGGCCGTAGGGCCGACGGCTCA
Source organism: Streptomyces sp. NPDC048416 (assembly GCF_043200435.1). Taxonomy (NCBI): domain Bacteria; kingdom Bacillati; phylum Actinomycetota; class Actinomycetes; order Kitasatosporales; family Streptomycetaceae; genus Streptomyces; species Streptomyces sp. NPDC048416. Next base: position 1,817 of record NZ_JBICXU010000026.1, on the reverse strand, counting down.
GGCGGGCCCCGGTTCGCGTCGCCGTGCGGCCCGTGCGCGAGCGGCCTCATGAGCGCCGCGCAGGAGCCGCACCACCGTGTCCGTCGTCCGCTCGGCGGGGTTGACGACGCAGACCCAGCCGAGCGCGCCGTACACCGGATGCGGCATCACACGGTCGACGGCCGCGTAGTCGTGTGCACCGCAGGCGCCGCCCCGTTCCTCTCCGGAGCCGCCCCGTTCCTCTCCGGCGAGGCTCCGTTCCCCTCCGGTGAGCTCCCGGAACGTCGCGCGGTCGACGTGCACGTTCACGCGCCGGCGGCCCGGGAGGCCGAGGCGGGAAGCGGTGTCGCCGGGGTGGTCCTTGGTGACGATCGTCCCGTAGGGCTGACCGTTCCTCGGCATCCGGCCGTCGGGCGCGTAGTAGAAGAACGCGTCCCCCCACGCGAGCTCGGGGGAGCCGTCTCCCGGCTCCGGGACAACGACGAGTGCGCCGTCGAGGTCTCGTACGATCGCGATGATCTGTTCGATACTCATGGTTCAAGCATCACCTTCAAGTGCCTATGTGGGGTTGGCCGGTGCAGGAGAGGGCGAGCGGTTCGCGACGGGGACCGCTGAGGACGGCCGATGTCGCGAAGGAGTCGGGGTACTCGGTGCAACAGGTGCGCGACCTGGAGCGGTTGGGCGTCATCCCCGCGGCCCCCCGCTCGGGCAACGGCTACCGCTCCTACATGCCGGCCCACATCCATGCCCTTCGCGCCTACCGGGGACTCGCCGCAGCCATGGGGCCCGTCGCGGCCAGGCAGCTGCTCGGGGAGCTGTGGACGGGGACGATCACGGAGGCGGCCTCGGCGATCAGCGCGGTGCACGTCCGGCTCGCGCGGGAACGCGAGGAGGTTCTGCGCGCACAACAGGCGCTCCGCGCGATCCAGGGCGAGGCGGACCACCCGGCGCCCGGACCGGAAAGCGACGCGATGACGATCGGGCAGCTGGCCGTGGCGCTCGATGTCCGTCCCTCGACCCTGCGGTTCTGGGAGCTGGAAGGACTCGTCAGCCCCGAGCGCGTGACGTCACTGCGCGCGCGGAGGTACGGGCTTCCCGCGATCGGCGCGGCCAGGATCGTCGCGGCACTGCGCGGCGCCGGATACGGCATTCCCGCGGTGCGCGACGTCATGGCGTCGCTGCACCGGCTGGACAGCCTGGAAGAAACGGAGCGCGTCCTTCGGCAACGCCTGGACGACATCGCCGTGCGGGCGGTCGCGCTGCTTCGAGCGGGCGCGGACTTGGCGGCCGTGGTCACGTCCGCCGAGAGGCCGCCGCCCACCCCACGCCCGGGACCGCCTCCCACGCCGGCCGAAGACGCGGACGCCTGACGGCCCCAGCCGGCCGGGGCAGAGCGAGCCGGCTCCCCCAGCCGCGGCGGGAGCCCCCGAGACCGCCCGCGGTCGACGTTGCAGCGCATCGCCGCTGTTCTCCACGAACGTGCCGACGACGGCCCAACTGGGCCGTCCCGGTGGGCTCCACCCTTTGTGCGTGCCCCACCAGCACGCGGCCAGGGCCCGCAAAAGGAGGGCCTCGGCCGGTGGGCGCACGACCATGCCATCGGCCGGTTCCGCGGCGGACCGCCCTCTGGAATTCGCTTCGCTGCTGGTGCCCGCCGTTCGGGTTCGTTCTCACCGCAGGCCAAGCCGGCGACCTCCGGCCGTCACCGATGTGATGGTCCGCCGATGATCGCGAACGAAACCGCCTAGGGCTTGTCCGGCCGATCATGTGACTACTCCGCGTCGAGGTCGTTGATGTGGGCATGGGGCGGGATGGTCTGAGCGATGCCGAGTGGGAAC